>JAKUOW010000340.1 GCA_022451045.1 Pirellulales bacterium
AAACCCCGATGTCCAATTCAGGATCCAATCGGCCAAATACCATACAGCCAAAACCAGAAGTTGGGCAGGGAACAAATACGTTCACTTCAAATACGCTGGTAGATCTGGTGCTTGAAGCTGCAGTGCCTCGACTAGGTGACGAAGTACAGGTAATGAGCTTTGCGTTTCGTTACCAGCAATTGACAGCGGAACGACTCAAGGGTCATTTTTTCATAGTGGTCAACGCATCTAACGGCGGCGGAGTACATGCACAGCCAGTAAAGATCAATGGTTCCGGTGAGTTTACAGTTTTGACGCAATTGCGTCCTGCTTCCCGACCGTTTACCGCTTATCTGTTGATGCAGCAGGGTGAAAGGCGATTAATTATTTCTCGGCAAATAGTTATACCCTTTAAAGATGGATTCTAATCCATAATGCTATGTTTTGACGTAGATCAGAAGTGAGCAACCACCTATATCGCTACTTTTCCACTATCCTTAATGCGTGCACGCAAGTTTCTTAGAACAGTTACCGTTGGCATAGGCAGTAAATGCCATAGTTGCACATACCTGACAGCGAGCAATATGTGCGCCGCGAGCTAAATCTGGCGATACGGAACAGCAGCGGCGTCGTCCTGAAACCACTAGCTGCCAACGGAAGTCTTATACATCTGACAGGATGTGGAGCGAATTACAGACACTACAGAAGCCAAACGATTCAAGTAAACAGTAATGTCAATGCCGCGCCAACCGACAACGCTTGACCTGTTACTTTGCAATTTTATACAGGTGTTTGTCGCTGCGTAAATATATTGCACCATCCTCCACAGCGTACGAAGCAAGCGTACGCTCACCAATGTCGTTAGAGCCAAGCTTCTCAAAAGTTGTTGAAGCTCGAATGACGGTAGCTAATCCAGCTTCAGATTGAAAATAAATTCGTCCTTCAGCTAAAACCGGACTTGCCGAATAATTTCCACCAATACGTTCCTGCCATACGACGGTGCCGGTATGTGCTTCGACGCACGTGGCAATCCCACGATCGGAAACCATGTACAGATGGCCATCATTGAGTATCAAACTCGGCGTATGTGGAATGGATTTATTTGATCGCCAGACGACATGCGTATCGGTGACGTCTCCTTTGCCAGTGGGGTCGACGACGTATATCCAAGGTGTGTTATATCCGGTGCAAATATAGACATATTTTCCGTCGTAAATTGGCTTCGGAATCACCGAGTAACCATCGTAAACCACCTTCCATATGAGCTCGCCGTTATTTGGATCTAAGCTATGCACTACATCGCTGCCGGGGCTGATTACCTGCGCACCAGATTCAGTCTCGATAAGTAATGGTGTGGTGAACGAAAACTTTCGAGGTGCATTGCTTTCCCGATCAAATCGCCAAACTTCCTTACCGCTGTTACGATCCAATGCCACGATAAAGGCTTGTTTTGCACCATCGACGCTGTAAATCAAGTTGTCTTTGTAAATAACAGGCGAGCCGCCATTGCCGTGCACCGGAGCATATTTCACCGTATCATTTTTCCACTGTATCTGGCCATCCATTGAAAGGCATGCGGTACCCATATGACCAAAATGCACATAGATTCTATCTTGATGAATTAACGGGGTTGGGCTTGCGTGACTATTCTTACCATGAATTCCCGGTGCATTAGCGCCTTGTTTAAAGATCTCTGTCGACCATAGCGTCTTGCCATCTTTCGAATTTACGCACTCCGTCACTAAACTGTATCCATTGCCCCCGTCGCTAACAGATGGCCTCGCTACGGTCAGATATAGCTTACCGTCCTGCATGACTGGAGTTGACCAGCCACTACCTTCGAGCTTTACTTTCCAAGCAATGTTTGAAGATGCATCCCAATTAGCGGGAACATTTGCCGCTTCGGTGCTGCCATCACCATTTGGACCTCGAAACGACTTCCATTCAGCAGCTTCAACTGAAGTCAACACTAGCAAATAGGTAAGAAGTGTGAGTATGAAAATACGCATGATCAAATTGCCTAACTTTGTTGGGCGTGGTAAACGATATACTAACCGAGATTCCATCATAACAAATCTAGGACTAAGATTGCGCCTGGTTAGTCGCGAAGCTTGCTGAGGAGATGTTCCACCGATACGGGCGTTAGCCCTTCCACTGAGGCCACTGCACGCGGAACAAATACGGAAGCCCCTAAAATAAACCGCGACGGCCCATCATCTTCGGCGTATTTATCGCTAAATACACAGATCCAATCAGGACTCTGTGCGAGATTCGACAGGAGATTCGGTAATTGAGGACTGAAAAATGTGTGGTTCATAAAAGCTAAGGCTTTTGTCCCACCACCGTAGGTTTCCAGCATGCTCATTGCTGCACGGATATCACTATTGAATAATCGGCGTATTTCTCGCATATCCGCAAGTGACCTTTTCGTATTTACTTCGAGTCGAGCATCCGCAAAAACCCGCTGGTCGTTTCGCATGTGAAAGATACATAGCGATGCTAGTAACTCGTGATCTGCATATATCTCTTCGATACTTGGTAGGCGGCTTAGAAACTTTGCGGCTTCATGCGGATAGATTACTGATTCGCCATACCAAGGCTTCTTCTCGAATGGGGACTGACGGTCAAGATGGTAAGAGCCTGATATCGCACCGTATGCGAGAAACACGACCAGCAAGCTAGCACCCGCACCGACGTATCGTCGAAGTGACAGATTGTTTGATTTGAAAAACGCTGCCGAAATGCGCGTATCTTTGGCCACACTCGCCAAAGTAATGTAAGCAAACACCAGGCCAACCAGAGGGTCATTTCGACTCATACTCCAACCTAAGTAAGCAAAGGTGATGAATAAGCAGATGTGGTAAATTTTGTTTGAATGATTAGTGCCATTGAGCAGTAACGCAGCGAAGGCTACGACGGCGGCGAAAAATAAATGGAGCACAGCCGGAATCGACAAG
>JAKUOW010000341.1 GCA_022451045.1 Pirellulales bacterium
TCAGTACGCCGAATTCAAGGATCCACAACTCGAAAAAGCTATCGAGGCGATCAAACGGGAACTGTCCAAAGACAAGTAGTCCGTCTAAACTGCAGATTGCAATTCAACCAGCCTCTGCCAAATTAGACGTGTAACAGTTCGTGCAAATCTTAACCATCGAATCAACGTGTGACGAAACGGCCGCTGCCGTCGTCAATGACCAATTGGAAGTGATCTCCGCCGTCGTTGCGTCACAAGAAGCCCTTCATCAGAAATTCACTGGAGTCGTACCGGAAATTGCAGCACGTGCCCACGTGGAACGTATCGTGCCTGTGATCGATGAGGCCATGACAAGGGCCGGTGTGCAATGGAATGAGCTTGATGCGATTGCTGTTGCCAATGAACCAGGATTAGCCGGCTCACTGCTTGTTGGAGTCGTGGCGGCAAAAGCGCTTTGTTTAGCTCATGATTTACCTCTGGTCGCGGTTAATCATCTTCATGCACATATATATGCTTGCCGCATTGCAGCAAAACGAGATCTGTTTCCATGTGTTGGTTTAATTGTCAGCGGTGGACACTCTAACTTATACGTATGTCACGATGCGCTGACGTTTGAACCACTAGGTGCCACGATTGACGACGCTGCGGGTGAAGCATTTGATAAAGTCGCGTCGATGCTTCAGTTACCATACCCCGGTGGGCCATCCGTTTCCAAAGCAGCGTTAGAAGGTGATAAGACGAAATATAATTTCCCGCGGCCAATGCTCAAAGATCGGGAAACGCTCAACCTGAGCTTCAGTGGATTGAAGACTGCCGTGAGATATACGATTGCTCCACAAGGACAAGTTGACTTCAAGACACTCGATCTGGAACCACAACTTGTCGCCGATGTGTCCGCATCATTTCAACAAGCCGTGATCGACTGCCTTGTCGGCAAAACTGTACTTGCACTAGAACAGACGGGCATAAAAATGCTGTGCGTCGGAGGCGGAGTCGCCGCAAACCGTGAATTACGTGGCCAGCTCGAGGAGGCAGTTTCATCAATGGGAGTCGAGCTCCACATCGCTCCCTTTGAACTCTGTACGGACAACGCCGTAATGGGCGCCATTGCCTTTGAACGCCTCAAGGCTGGCATCACTGAATCTCTCGACCTTGATATCAAGGCCGGGTTAGTAAGGATGGCTTAGTGCGTATATCAAAAACTAGCGGCCAGACATCGGACAAAATGTCGAATGTCTGGCCGCTGGTTATTTTGGTTATCTTCGCCCGACTAGTTATTGCCGTTGCCGTTCTGGTCATCTTCGCCACGGTCGCCACCGATCTCTTGTGACTCACCCGACGCAAAGTTAAAGGTAGTCACATCACCAATACCCATTGAGATCGGGATTGGTGGAATAGTGATACGTACATAGCGTCGATCAGGTGAAACCACCGGGCCCATTGCTGTAAAGTTTGTACCTTGAGGAATCACTGTAATTTGTGGACGATAACCAACTCCAGCACGGTTTGGCAGGAAGAAGCGGTGTCCACGTGCTGCCAGGCTTCGTGCAATAGCGTAATCACGCATAGCTGATGAACTGTTCATCGTGGACGTCGCTGGCAACATTTGGAATTGCTGTGCCAACAAAGCCTGTCCGACTGCTTCCTGATGCTTTCTTAGATTGTCGAGTTGCTGTGCACCAATTGGCTCTACACGACGTCCGTTTACGACGTCAAACACGACCAATGCATCCTTGGCATTTAGTGGGATTTGCTCGTGGATATGTGGGCGTTCAGGATTGTCCGTAAAAATATCTACGGTTACTTTACCTGTGTTCACTTTTCCCGTGATACGTCTTACGAGCATTCTATATTCACCGTTAAATGCTTCCGGGCACAAATATGTTTCCGAGTACCCTTTAACAGGTTGTTGACCGGCAACTGCATAAGTGTCACCAAGCATAACACCACCTGATACGGTGCGCGTGTTGCTGTGAGAACACACGGTTCCGCTCGGCTCCTGAATTTGCAAGTCGATATCTGCATCACCCGTCCAGGTAACCACAACTTTACAATCTCGATGGCTGGCCTCAGCAAGTTTTTCTGTAAAACGCTTAAGGTCATCTGTACGACCATCTCGCTCGAGCTGAATCATTACAGCTTCGGCAGTTCTACGAGCTTCCAGTTCCAGAGCGGCGTGTTTCCTTGGCCATGCCTGTCGCAGGATCCCTGCGGTTGCCCACTGAAGTGCATCCAGATTCTGAGTACGCTTGGCTACGGCAAGACCACGAATGTATGGTTCTGCACGATATGGATTCATCGCAGAAACTTCCTGAAGCACCTTTAGCGAACGGTCATACAGACCTAGTTCTGAAAGATATGCACCGAGGTAGATGATGTGGTCCGGATCGGAAGTATAATCCAATGCGGACATCAAAGCACGTTCCACTTCAGACAGAGGTGCGTTGTTTGCCTGCATTGCTAATCCAAGTGCCTGATACATCCAATGTGATGACTGGCCTGTTTGGATTGCTGACATCAAAATGGTTCGAACTTCACTCAGCCGTTCTTTGGCTTCTAAGTTTTTCTCAGATGCGTAAAACGCTTCAGCCTGCTTCATGCGAATGGTGATTGTATAACGCACATCCCTGTCACTGCGAACTAGTTCTTCGTTCTCCATAGCCGCCCTGGATTCAAAGTACTTAGTCCACTGCTGAGAAAGTGTGACATCAGTATTTTCCGGCATGTTAATTACACGAGGCAGATTCTTTGAAAGATTCGTCTCTGACGTAGCTGCTGGTGCTGCTTCTTCTGCAGGCTGCGCTTCCGGTTTTGCATCCTGAGCTTCGTCTGACTCATCAGCTTTCTTGGCACCAAGGGTCAGTTCGTCATCAACATTCTGGAATCCCCCCATGCCGCAGCCGCCCATGCCGCCCATGCCGCCGCC
>JAKUOW010000342.1 GCA_022451045.1 Pirellulales bacterium
CCGTCAATGCACTGGTCGATCTCGCTTCGGAAACCGAATGGAGCATCATGCGTTTGATGGCCGGATGTGACACCGATTCCAAAAACTGCAGTTCGCTCGGATCACTAAAGACAATTTCACCAATGATTGATCTGATCAGATTTCCATCATCTCCAACGATGGCTGCACCCCACCTTGCTGTCAGTGCCGTCTTAACCTCGTCATGGCCCAATACCTCATGTCCGGCGACATCTGCATCGAAGCGCGCAGCACCTCGCTGCACCAGCAGATCAGACACCGCTGACTTGCCGCTGCCAATGCCACCAGTTACACCAAGGATTACTGGTGACTCTAACAGATCAATCGCATTAGACAGGTACATTTTAAGGTGCGCATTTTGAGCCAATAATAACCTGCACGCCCGTAAGGGATACACGGTATTATTAGCGCGAACGCTCCGTATCAGTAAATGTGGGAATTTGGGAAATAGGAGGATCTAACAGCCAAACCCATCGTATTAATAGGAATAGCAATCAGTCCAGAAAAGTGAAAAGGTGAGAACAGAAAGGCTGATCCCGAGTAGGAGCAAATCAGGTTGTTCCTGAATCTAGTTGATAAGCGTCGTTGAACCTAATCATGCCCCAAAGTAAGGTAGGTCGTTTTATTATAGCAACGGACATTGAATTGTCCTACGACCAACTTCGATACGCCTGATACTAAACAGGTTCACAATCTGCCCAATTGGGGCCTGTTTTTACGTCTACTTTCAACGGTACTTCCAGTTCAGCTGCATTTTCCATTTCATGCACAACCATCTCCCGTAAATCCGCGATCTCATCCTCGGGACATTCAAATACTAATTCGTCATGGATCTGTAGCAATAATCGAGCAGTCCAGTTACCTGTTTGCAGCTGCTTCAATACGTTGATCATCGCGATCTTGATTAGATCGGCAGCCGAACCTTGAATTACGGTGTTAATGGCAATGCGTTCGGAAAGATTACGTTGTCGTTTATTTTTGAGAGAATCCTGATCACGCACGTCGGTAACCAACCGGCGTCTTCCGAGAATGGTCGAAACATAGCCATTCTTACGACAATCTCGTAGCGTATCGTCCATAAATCCCTCAACACCCGGGTACTGAGTGAAATAAGATTCAATGAACTCGGCAGCATCTTGCTGATCAATTCCAAGTGACTTCGCAAGCCCAAATGCTGACTGTCCATAGATCACACCAAAGTTGATAGCCTTTGCACTTCGTCGCATATCTGACGTAACGTCTTCAAGATTTACATCATAGACTTCGCTTGCAACTTGAGCATGAATATCCAGATCATCAGCAAATGCCTGCTGAAGTGCACCATCACGCGCAAAGTGAGCCAGCACTCTCAGTTCTATTTGTGAATAGTCAGCAGCAAGCAATTTCCAATCTGATTCCGGTGCTATAAATGCTGAACGAATCTTGCGGCCTTCTTCGGTGCGCACCGGGATGTTTTGAAGATTGGGATCTGCAGAGCTAAGCCGACCCGTCGCAGCAACGTCCTGATGAAATGCTGTATGAACCCGCAGCGTTTTTTCACTGACCAGTTGTGGCAACGCATCAACATAAGTACTTTTGAGCTTCGCAACTTGCCTATAACGGATAACAAGTTCAGGTAAATCACTGCGGCCAAGCTTTGCTAATTCCCCCAACACCTCCGCATCTGTACTGGCACCCGTCTTGGTCTTCTTGATAACTGGTAAACCCATCTTTTCGAATAGTATCACTGACAACTGCTTGGGTGAGTCGATGTTAAACTCTTCTCCTGCATGCTTGTGGATACTAGCCGTTAACGACTCCAGCTGAGATCCAAATTCCTGTGACATGGTCTCTAGCAACTGCGTATTTACCTGAATCCCGTTGAATTCCATTTCAGCTAAGACTTCGATCAACGGAATCTCTACCGAGTCGAATAGCTCTCGCAACTGTGGCGACTCGTCAAGTAATGGATTCAAGATCTCGTACAAGCGAAGTGGCACATCAGCATCTTCAGCAGCATAATATGCCACTCGATCCAACTCGACCTGATCTAACGTGATCTGCTTCTTGCCCTTCCCAATTAATTCCGTAATGGGCACCATCGTATGATTGAGATATCGCTGGCTCATCGCATCGAGCGAATGATTGCGCTGACCAGGTTCAAGCAAGTAATCGGCAATCATGGTGTCAAAACGCACGCCGTCGACGCGAATACCGTGATTGCGAAGTACTACAAGGTCGTACTTTATGTTCTGACCTAGCTTGGCAATAGACGGTGACTCCAGAACCGGGCCAAGAATTGCAGTGACATCTTCCAGAGACAAAACAGGATCACCTTCAAGTGCGCGTACCGGGACGTAGTAGGCTTTTCAGGTTTCCCATGCAAAGGAGATTCCAACCAAGTCTGCCGTACGAGGATTCAATCCGGTCGTTTCAGTGTCGATTGATAACAATGGCTGATTCGATATTACTGCAACCAGTTCTTTTAACTGATCCGTATCAGACACTAGCACATAATCGGCTTCCCAAGCCGGTGGCGGCTCTGCATCCAGATCCATTTCCATCAGCCGTTTCTTTAGACGATTGAAGCCGAATTCGTCTGAGAGACCATTGAGCCTCTCGAAATCCATGTCACCGATCGTGCCAGTCAACATCAACAGGTACGCTTCGATCCAACTGGACAAGTTTTCTGGACATCATTGCCATGTCCCGGCCATTCATTAGATTCTCACGTCTGTTCTTGGCCTTTACCTTCTCAGCATTATCGAGCACACCTTCAAGCGTTTCGAATTCCTGCAATAATCCGGTCGCGGTCTTCGGGCCAATTTGAGGAACACCCGGTACACTATCAACGCTGTCACCAACGAGCGATTGAAAATCAACCACCTGATCGGGTCG
>JAKUOW010000343.1 GCA_022451045.1 Pirellulales bacterium
AGATTACCATACACACTACCACCCTCAGTACCACCACTCTTGCTGCGATCATACTTAAAGTCCAAGAAGAATAACAGACCAGACGGTAACGACATAGGCTGAACAGCAACAAGTTCCGAAGCTAACAACTGACCAAACGCTGACGCTGCAAGGCTTAGAGGTAGACCTGCACGAACCGGCTTAGGAGTCGTAATGGAACTTCTGCTCAAAGTTGGTGATAGTGAATCCCCGACAGGATATAGGGATGGAGATATCGTGTGCGCGTTTGCGACCGCTCCCATCCTGAAGGTGAACGCGCAGACGATAATGTCTGCGCCGGTCGAATTAGATTCGGTGTCCGGCCTGAATCCTTCGGGAACGCTGTTAGAACTATTGTGTGAGATCTCTAGTGAGTTTAGGTTCGTTCGCCACGGCAGCAGCGTTGTGCGAACGAGCCTGGTCACTGGAGAGGAGACGATGCACGATGCGACTACAGCAGAGTCGATTCATGTAACCCCCTTTTTAAAACGTCGGCTAAAGCACCCTCGCCACAAAATCTTTGGTGAGACAGGAAGTGAATACTGGTTTGGTGGTACGCGTCAGTTTTCGGCGACAGAAATCTGGTCAGTTTTAGAACAGCACTCTGATCATTCACGTGCGGATTACCGCACTTGGCCTTTCAGCTTTGCCGAACGCTCGCATTTTCTGCCAATGTCATGTGCGGGATACGACGGGCATGAAGATGATATCTCGCATCCCACCGCGCAAAAACGATGCGAGCCGGTGACTGAAGATAACGGCACGCCTGAACCGATTGATATTGCGAAGCGCGAATGGTTCGTGCCGTACTGGGATCTCTCCCAAACTCTAAGTTTAAATATCGACGACGTTAGAGATAACGCGATGATGATTGATGCTCGGATGACCACCGGAAGTCCGGCTTTAGATTCGACAAACATTTCCAAAGTGATAAACGGTCTTATCTGATGGCAACTGTCACAACTTCAATTGGCACAAACTCGTCCATCGATACTGAAACGCCATCAAGCGGCAGTGGCTCGAATCCGTATACCGTTACATTTACTAATGATCCCACCGGCGTGTCCGTTGGCGATTCAATGGATATCTCTAACGGCATGGGGACGACGTATAACTACCTTGTGACCGAGATCTCCGGCAGTGACTACACCCTCAAATGGATTACCGGCGGTGGTTTTGCTACGAATCCCTACGGAATCACTGACCCGTATTACAACCAGGCCGATGGAACATTTAAACGTACGTACTCGACGATAGGTGCTTGGGAAAGCGACCTGGATGACACGAGTTACTATTCGTCCAGCGATGATGCCGTCGGTGAAGCGTACAATGACTCAGTCTTCGATGAATATATAGTCATCGACAGCGGCGGCACGGTTGGCCTGTCTTCCGTCACATTAACTGCACCTTCATCAGAGAGGCATGATGGTAAGGCTGGCACTGGTACAAGAATTGAATACACGGGCAACGAAGGCAGTTCATTTCGTATCCGGCGAAGTCAGTGTACGGTCGAATGGCTTGAACTTGATCTTACTAGTACCGGATCATCGGTGTCCGCTGGATTAAACTTTGGCACAAATTCCACGCAAGAAGTTTATGCCCGGAACAACATAATCCACGGGTTGACGACCCAAAGCACGCATATCCACGGCGTCTACATCTGGGGCACTGGTGACTCGTCAAACACTCGTTACTTGATGAATAATCTCATTTACAACATGGACAACTCGTCCAGTAGTAAATCCGCCTCGGGCGTCACGGTATCGAGCGGGAATTGGGGCGTCTATCTTTATAACAACACAGTCTATTACGTGAAGTCGACCGCGGTCGGCGACGATGCTTTTTGCTTCAGCATTCACGACACCGATACTTTCATTAAAAATAATATCGCAGCACGACCGAGCGCATGGCATTCGAGTTATCAAAAGTGTTTTGCGGAATCTGGCTTTTCTGGCTCTACGCACGATTACAACCTTTCAACAGATTCAACTGCGACGGGAACAAACTCGTTAACAGGCGAAGATTATGAAGATCTGTTTGTCTCTGTAACAGGCGGCACAGAAGATCTGCACCTGGAGGAAGGTGCGGCTGCTATCGATGCGGGGGTGGATCTAGGAACATCCCCGACGGGCGTCAATATCGACATAGACGGTTTTGACCGCGACACAGTAGCGTCATGGGATATTGGGGCTGATGAGTATGTTTCAAGTGCAACTGTTGTCACTCCGTCAGCGGCGGCGTTCGTTGCTGACGCGGTATCACCAACCGTTGCGAGTGGTTTGTCACTCACGCCATCTGTTGCTGCGTTTGTTGCTGACGCTGTGTCTCCAACGCTGTCGAGTGGCTTATCACTGACCCCAGCGGTGGCTAGCTTCGTCGCTGATGCGGTTTCACCGACTGTATCTATCAGCGGTGGTGGCATTGATGTTACACCGAGTGCTGCCAGCGTCGTTGCAGCTGCACAGTCACCGACCGCATCAATCGCTCTCTCACTAACACCGGCTGCTGCAACCCTGGTAGCTGACGCACAGACACCGACCATAACAAGTGCTTTGTCACTAAC
>JAKUOW010000344.1 GCA_022451045.1 Pirellulales bacterium
CTAGGCATCCAAGACAGTCCCAAGGGAAGTCACCTACAATCTCCTAAGCGAGAGAGATTATGGGAAGGAAAAACTATGGCTTTTGCAGGATTTGATCTGACAGGCAAAGTGGCACTGGTCACTGGCGGAAATAGTGGCATTGGACTTGGTATGGCGATCGGACTGGCACAAGCCGGTGCCGACGTATGTATCTGGGGCACCAATCCTGACAAAAATGCGGCCGCGGAAAAGGCGCTTCTCGATGTTGGCGGAAAAGCTGCGGCTATTCGCTGCGACGTTTCACAGGAGGAAGAGGTGGAATCAGCATTTGCAGAGCCTCTGAAGCTTTTCGGCCAAGTCGACTCATGTTTCGCTAACGCTGGGGCTGGTGGTGGAGCACCGTTTCAGGAATTCCCGACGGATACTTGGAAAAGGGTGATGGCAATAAATCTCGACGGTACCTTCTTCACGTTCAGGGCTGCTGCACGACAGATGATGGAGCGGGGAGAAGGAGGAAGACTCATTGGAACTTCTAGCCTCTCTGCAATTGACGGTGCCGCACGAAATGAAGCCTATGCCGCGACAAAAGGAGCCATGATTTCCATGACTAGAGGGCTAGCAGTCGAATTGGCTCGATACGGGATCACTGCAAATACAATCATTCCCGGTTGGATCGAAACCGCGATGACAGCACCAAGAGTTGGCGATGACGTATTCGAGGACCGTGTGATGAAACGAGTACCGGTAAGACGATGGGGACAGCCTGAAGACTTTGCAGGAGTCGCAGTCTATCTGGCTAGTGACGCGTCTTCATATCAAACAGGTGAAGACTTCATCATCGATGGTGGGTATTCGCGATTCTAATTGATTGGTCCTAATACACGATCTGTATATACGTTGCTGTACAGTCCCAGCGGATCAAGCTCTTTCCTCGCCAGCTGAAACTCCTCCCATTTCGGATACAACGGGGCAAGCGTTTCAGCTGTCTGAAAGTGCATCTTTCCCCAATGTGGTCGGCCTCCATAGTCCCGCATTATCGTCTCAACAGGAACAAAATAAGGCTCAAAAGCCTCATGTTGACGCACGTGTATGGCAATCGACGCGGTATCTCTTCCGCTACACATACTTAAGGGGATGTCATCTGCTTGCGCCCAGCGAACCTCAATAGGCATGGAAATCTCTAATCCCGATTTTTCAACGAAATCTAATACCCGTTGCAGAGCTTCCCGTGCGAATTCGCGTGGAATGAAGTATTCCATTTCTATGAATTTGAGTTTCCGTTCAGAAGTGAACACAGAATATGATCGGTCTACGTAGTCTTCACGGGTGCCGCTTGGAAGAGAATTCCCGATGAGAGCTGCTAATCGTGGGGAAACCTTGTTTGCGGCGATCGCCAGTCGCCGCAAGTAGTTATAGGAAAATTCTTCCTCAAACCATTTTTGCCATTTCGAGAATTCCGTTACCGGGAGACTAGTCCGATTGTTCCTTTTGGTGAAAGCCTGATCCATGCCGGGTACACAAAAGTATTCGAAATGTTCATTATCAATAATGAACTGATCTTGTTGATCTAGTACTTCCTGGAACGGAAGCATCACTTCCTGAGCATGCAGATTGAATGCAGGTTCAAGTTGGAGAGTTACCGTCGATAACAGACCAGCAGCACCTACTCCGACCACTGCGGCCCGCAGCAAATCAGGACGCTCTACCATCGAACATTCAACGATTTCACCTTCACCTGTGATTACTCGGGCCGCAACTACTTGGGTAGCGAGACAGCCAAATGTTAGCCCCGTCCCGTGAGTACCTGTTGAAATCGCTCCCGCGACCGACTGGTAAGCAATGTCACCTAGATCAGACATAGCAAGTCCATGGTCCCAGAGTTCAGGGCTTAAATGCTCCAGTTTTTTTCCAACCTGCACTGTCACCTGGTTTAGGTTTGGATCTACTGACAAAATTTTGTCATACTTCGACAGATCTATCAGATAGCCGTCAGTAAGTGCGGTACCAGTGAACGAGTGACCTGTGCCAACTGCCTTTACTTTTTGACTCTCCTTGATTGCCTGACGCACTAAGTAGAGGAGTTCTTCCTCATTAATTGGCGTAAAAATCCCATCAGGCGAGCACGACTGGTTCTCAGCCCAATTCTTCCACTGATACTTATTCTCTACCATACTGAATATTTTGCTGAACCAACTCCATCTATTGATTAGGATAAACACTACTCGTGACCCGTGAAAGGATAAGCATGTTTGAACTTAATCCTATTATGGAATTCGTAATCGTAATGATCTGCATCGGGGGAGCTGCATTCGCACAATCTACGCTTGGATTCGGATACGCAGTCCTTCTTGTTCCTGTCCTCACATTGTTTCTCGATGCTCGGTCAGCGATAGCACTTACCCAATTGATTGGGCTAGCAGTGTCAGTAACGAGTTACGTCGAATACCGGCCACGTACCAAAATTCGTTCCGTTTCTCTAATAGCGATAACTGCAGTCATCACGACCCCAGTAGGGGCTTGGGTACTATTGCAGGGTTCGGAGCAGTTGATTCTTATTTGTGTGGGTCTCGGAATTGGCATAACAGCACTGTGGAACTACCTAAGATCCCAGATGTCAACCACACCACTTGCGGAGTTCTGGGTATTTCAAGTTACTGCTGGGTTCTTCTCCGGCTTGCTCCGGGGCTCAGTTTCAATGCCTGGGCCTCCCGTTATTATTTATCAACATTGGATCGGGGGCGGAGCAGAAAATATCAGATCGAGAATGTTTGCCTACATGCTCGCAATGGCCATCCCTACGACCTTATTGCTGCTAATTATGGGAGTATTCACCGCGCAAACGCTTATATATGCAA
>JAKUOW010000345.1 GCA_022451045.1 Pirellulales bacterium
TAGCGGCCTCATTGGAAATGAGGTGCCCCTTTATGGGGTTGCGGGGTCAAGTCCCGTGCCCTCCGCTTATAGGGTGCCGGCGCATCTTATTCTGCTTTTTGCTCGCATAATGCCTTGAGGTTCTTCAGGCGTACGCCGTATTGTTTCTTGCTCATCCAGATCACCATCGGATACAGGATGGCTACCATGATCTTTGGTAGGTGGCCACGAAGCGTGATCTCGGTATTTTGGCGCAGCGTTGTTGCGGTACCCTGCTCCGTGAGTTTGTATTTAACGGCTAAGTCGAATGCTTCCCTGCTCATCTCACATGCATGATGGTGATATGGTTCCTGAGTGGTGATTATTCCATGTGTCGGCATCTCTTTTTCACGTTTGTTGTATAACGCCGGAAGGGTGGCTCCCCCCCCCTTCTTCGTGATTAACGTGATTTGTCCTTGATGACCGGCGGGCAAATCTGATTGGGAAGTTGATGTATATGGCGGTAGGCTTCGGCTCGTTGGTAAAGTGGGTTCACTCGGTTGCCTGGTATGTCTGCCGTGTTTGCAGGCGGTATGAAATATGAACCTCCCTGTGATGTAGCGCTTTTGGCAATGTTCTCCAGGTATGTTTTCCAAATGAATTTCATTGCCGTTTGTCCAAGAACTGCATAACCGGCGTTGTTTATACATCCATTTCGCTGTTCCCATGCGAGTGTTTGCACGCGAATGTCACCGTTTGGAATGCCGTAGACTCGCCAGACCCGAGCTCCACATAGCACATGGTTTCCCAGTGTGATTGCCATCACTTCATGTATCTCTGGATTGAGGTAAAGGCGTACTGGGAGCATGTTTCCGTTGAGCACGTTTTGCAGGAAGTTTCCAAATGCAATTTCGATTCCCACACGGGGCGATGCTAGTTCAGTAATGGGTTTAAAGGTTGCAAACAGCTGTTCGTCAAAAGCACGTGAATCTAGTGGGCCCGTTGAGTGGACGTTTACGTTAGCTGCGTTTCCTTCATCGAAGTGCTGAAATCTCGTAAGTCCTTGATAAAGCTGACTCACTGTTACGGTGCTGCTTGGTGGCAGTTGGATGTCGATGCTCTGTTCATGAAATGATAGGGCTCCAGTTCCATAGTGCCAGTTTTCTTGTAGCCAGGCTAATTCCTGAACTACCGGGTTAGAGCCTGCTACAGTATTTGTTGGTGCTCCGAAAACGCCGCGTCGGTGAAGTGTCGGCATGATAGGCCCAGTGCCATATTGCTTCATTAAGTCGAAAACCCGCGGTGAAATGTTTGGATGAAGTGGCTTTACAGCGCCATTTGGAAACACACCGATTGGAATGCGGCTGTTTACACTTCGAGAGCTTTGGCTGACAGGCTTTCCTTGAGGTAGCCACGAATTGCTCTTTAATGTGGTCAGTGTTAGATCCGATGGGAGGTCTGGTGGTACTCGATTAATTCGAAAGCTTGAGGCGGTTCCTGATGTCCCGTACTTCGCTTGCCGCATCGCATCGGCATCAATCTTTATGTCACCCCTACTTGTCTGGATAAGCTCTAGGGCGGGCGTGTCGTCGGCTAGAGGGCACGCGGTTGGTGCACCGAAACCTGTATCCATGACGCGGCGGTTCTCTAGGGACTCGAAGTTAAGGGTGCGGCTAGTTCTAAGTCGTGGAATCTGATTTGTATTGGCTTGTTTCATTTCTAATTGATCCCTAGGCGGGTGGTTGCGTGTATTAACAAGAAGGGAGAGCCAAGGTGGGATTTGTCGCAACAATGCGGAACTGAGTCTTGGCCGTATATTCCTTTTGAGAAACACGCGGAAATCGGCCCTAAAACTGCTAAGAAATCTGTCGCACCGGTGACAAATTGCAGCAATTGCGATCAGAAACGAGTCATATACGGGGATATTTGACGGGTTGGATTCGCGATTCTTAACGCCTGGGTATCAGTTCTGGAATTCGATGTATTGCATTGCAAAGCGATTGAATACAAGCCATATCGTAGTGCGGTGTTAAAATGCGAAAAATAGGAAGCTTGTAGCGGATTACTACTGGAAATCTGCATTCACAACAAAGCAAACCCCCTAACGGGGTGGAATTACTTAATACTTTTGTTGTAATCCGATTATTCGATTCACGCCGGATAAGTGGGATACCGAAAGAACTGAATAGCGGTATTTCTACGGTCAGGGTGTGTCTGTACGTAGAGATAACGCTAAGAATAGCGACAAACACGCAAAATAATTGAGGAATTCTCGATCGGTTCTAGAATGACTTTTCATAGCAATCTAAGGCTTGCATTGCTATTAAATGGGAAATTCTGTCCGAAATTGAGTTTCTGAATAAACAGCTAGCCAGACGGTGTATCATCACTATCAGGCTTTAGGACAATCAAAGAGTTAGTTGGATTGATTCATGAAGAAATCAAATAAACGTAAAAGTGCACGTTTATCGTCTAGGGAAACCGCAAAGCAAACAAGTCGTCGGCTGCTATTGGAAAACCTAGAAGATCGTCGACTTCTTGCAGGCGCTCCAGAACTTGTGGCGGTCACAACTAACGCTGGAGACCAAATATATCCCGAACAGCGTGTGCTTGAGTATTCGCCTTCTGAACTCGTATTGAGGTTTAATGAAGCTGCAGAGATTGATGTCAATACTCTTGATGGGATCTCAATTGTGTCTTCTGGGCATGACGGAGTGTTTTCAGTTTCTTCGTTCGAGACTGATTTTAATACAGGTGGCGATGCAATTGTCAGGTTTACGTCGCGTGTCTTGGGTGACGATGG
>JAKUOW010000346.1 GCA_022451045.1 Pirellulales bacterium
TCGTCTCTTGTCCATATTTTGCAACGGCAATTCTCATGGGATCACTTAGCGATTGAGTTTTTGGATTCGAATCGACGCTGAAGCGCTTCGACGTCTACGAGTTTTCCTGTTCGTCGGTTCCACCATTGTTCTGCCTTATCCGGATCATAATCCGGATTGGCAGTAGGCATGCGTGCATCTGTGGATTCACGCCATCGATTCAACTCTTGGCGCATCTTGCGGGCAACCCTTGTTTGCAAACCAGCGAGATTGGTGGATTCTCCAATGTCAGACTCCAAGTCGTATAATTCCAATTCTCCGGTATCGAGAAATTCGATTAGTTTTAGATTGCCTGAGCGAATCGCAGATGCAGGGCGCGAATGGTGGTAATGAGGGTAGTGAAAGTAGATACTCTTTCTGGGCATTCGAAGCCCCGGACGCGTGAGGACTTTACTAAAGCTCATCCCATCGATGGTTTGATCGGGCTTGATTGCTCCGGCCAGATCACAGAAAGTCGGTAATAAATCTGCCGTGGTGGTAATCGCATCAGTCGTGAAACCTGCCGGTATTACGTTTGGCCAGCGAACAATCATGGGCACACGAATGCCACCTTCATAGAGTGATCCTTTCTCATCCCGCAACGGATCATTGGTAGTGAATGTATCACCGACACCTGTAGCCGTCTTCCGAAGACCACCATTATCGGATGTGAATATGACAACCGTCTTTTCTGAAAGATTGAGTTTTTCCAACATATTTAATATTCGGCCGATGCTCGTATCAAGATCCTCGGTCATTGCGGCGTATACCGTGTGGTTGATGCCTGTATCCGGTTTGTTTTTTTGAGCGTACTTCGTCTTGGTCTCTTTGTTTGCTTCTACAGGGATGTGAACAGCACGATGTGATACGGTGAGGAAGAATGGTCGTTCCTGATTTTCCTTAATAAACCAGATTGCTGCATCGGTGAAAAAGTCGATGCGTTTAGGGCCATCCCCAAGTCCGGCTCTGGACCGCGTGAATGCGTCACTAAGTTGATTTTCAGTGACTTGGTATCCGAAGTGCTCCGGTTGATGCTCTCGCTTTGTTCCAAGATGCCATTTACCAAAGTAGCCGGTCACATAGCCAGCATCTGTGAGCAGGTGGCCCGGTGTTTGAATCGTCGTGCTTAGATGGCTGTCAACTTTGGGTACGATGAGTTTTTCAAACGGCCGCCAGTGGCCGGGAATAAAGTCTGTAATACCGGTACGTGCTGAATACTGACCACTTTGGATAGTGGACCGTGTCGATGAACAAACTGGAGTTGCAGCATAGAAGTTAGTGAAACGTACACCATCTCGTGCAAGCTGGTCGATCACGGGCGTTTCGTGAAACTGATGACCGTAACAGGCCGGATCTGCCCACCCCATGTCATCTGAAAGTATGAAGATGATATTCGGTTTATCCAGATCGCTTGCATTCACAGGTTTCTGATTGAGCAGTGTGATGGCGGCAATCACTATCGTGATTGTGAATGTATTTATGGTGTTTAAGTTGCCTAACATTGCAGCGATTAAGTTATCCAGTTCGTTAGAATAAGGGATATCGTGATTGTGACTTACCATTTTGCAAGCTTAGGTATTGTGTACCCAGACACACCACAATCATACCGTATATAGAAGAAGCGGCAGATTCGACTCAAAATGGTTCGGAGCTAAGGTGATGAATAAACCTACGTTGGAAGTATTCTCAGATTACATATGACCATGGTGTTATCTTGTTACCGTGCGTATCAAATCTCTTAAAGGCAAGTTTCCCATCGATGTAGCGTTCAGGCAGTTTCCGTTACATCCGGAAACACCGGACGAGGGTCAGACGTTAGAACAGTTGTTTGCTGGTAGAAACCTCGATATTCCAAAACTTCAGTCTGACATGGTAGATCGGATGTCCGCCGAGGGTCTTGAATATGGTGAACGCACGATGACATTCAACAGTCGCTTAGCGCAGGAACTTGCAAAGTGGGTTGAGGGTATCGACCCGGAACTCCCGATTCATGATGAGTTGTTTAAGGCATATTTTGTAAACAACAGTAATTTGGCAGATCACGACGTGTTACTCGAAATCGTCGAACGGTTGGGGCTGGATCGGGACACGGCTCAAACTGTTATTACTGATAGAACAATGCGATCACTGGTCGACGAGGATTGGAATAAAAGCCGCGAGCTAGCAATTACAGGGGTTCCAACATTTGTAATGGGTGAGCATATTCTCGTTGGCGCTCAACCTTTAGAAATGCTCGAGAGATTGGTGTCATTTCAAATAGATACTGTGGAAGAGTGACTATTTAGAAGATGCCACAGCCAATAAGTTGAGCTGATTGTGTCAGCGACACTGTATAGATTGAGCACAAGACAATATCCTTAAGGGTATAAATAACGACCGCAGATTTAGTAATCTTCAGAATCACTGTTGGAATTGGAAACCTAGATGACGATTCAGTTTAAATGCCCCGCATGCCAAAAAGTCTATAACGTGGCTGATAATTTAGCTGGCAAAAAATCCCGATGTGCATGTGGACATACTTTTACGATCCCAGCTGCTCAATCAGTCGCTCCAAAGCAAGTAGCACCTCAACAGGTGCCACAACAGCCTGTAGCACCACAACAAATTCCACAGCAGCCAGCAGCCCCACAAAACCCGTTGGGCATGCCAACTGGGCAGGATCCGTTTGCTGGCGGTATGCCGCCAGCACAGAACCCACTTGCGGCTGGTGGGATGCCGCCAGCACAGAACCCA
>JAKUOW010000347.1 GCA_022451045.1 Pirellulales bacterium
GGGCAAAACGAGCGCACGGCAAGACAGCTTGATTAAAGAGAGCAACAAGTTACTTGGTGTTCTTGTGATGCAATATGCACAAGAATTGCGACATCAAAGCAATTTGGGACTCGCACTCGAAATTCTCGAAAGCACAATCGACGCGAGTTCGGACACTGAAAATGCGGAACAGTTCCTAAGAAAAATAAAAAACTACGTGCAAGATCTTGAGACTCGTAAGCAGGAAGCATTTGCAGAGGGAAACCTAACAGCAGGAATACGACTTCTTACTACACAGGTCGAACTATTCCCAGACAATACACAACTCAGACAGGATCTAAAAAAGTATGGCAACGACGTTGATTCAGTAACGAACACAACCCGAGATCAAATCCCTGCCTTGGTCAAGTCAAATAAATGGTGGGAAGTGAATCAAATACTGCATACACTCTCCGAATATGATTTCCAGATTAAAGGGTTCCAAAAACTCGAGGAGCAAACCAAGAAGCAATTGCGGATGGCGGAAGACACCATACCAAAGATCAAACACCTGATTGATAAAGGACTATTTGAGCTCTCTAAATCACGCATAAATAAAGCACTCATGCTGGTCAGTGATCATCCAGAACTCCTAACCCTGCAAGAAAAGGTTTTAAATGACGCTGGCGACTCCAACCGGAATCAAGCTTCAATTAGTGAATCCACAATCCCCATAAAGGCATTGCGAGCAACAACCCTCGAGGATTCAACAGCTGTTAGCTCCAGACGAACAGACCTACTGGAGGCCATTCAGGAGAGCAAGAATGTAAAAAAAGCTGGCAAGAAACAACGTGCAGGTTTCAACACGCTGATCTGCTTACTGATCAGCGTCCCGATTCTACATTATGGTCTGCAATTTGTATCTGACTCCATCGTTGCGGGAATAGAATGGTCATTTGTGCAGCGTTCACCAGCATGGCAGTACGGTATCCGTCACGGAGTTATCCTTTTGGGATTATCCATTTCAGTGATTTATCTAAGAAACTACTCACCTCGTTTTCGTTGGTCGCGTTGGTTTGGACTGATTTCTACTTGGTCAATTGCTTTAATAGCTTCCGTCACTCATGAATTTCCATCAAACACATCTAACTCGACGACGTTCGTACTACTTGCTTTTCACTATCAGCTCTTGGGCGCTGGGTATTGCCTGCTACTGTACGATTTCATGACTGACGAACTGAAGACTTACATTAAGTTATTTGGAATTTCAGCATTTGCTGCAGGCATCTTAGCCTTAACACACGAGGATATTCATTCTGACCTTTATCTCAGGCCAGCAACTTGGCTAGTTAGTTGGTTAGTTGCTTTCGGGATAATTCGGCGATGGCTTCCTTCCATGATACTTATCACGATTGGTGGATTCGCGACCTTAATAGCAAATGGCTTCTTACGGAGTAATGTTCCATTTCTTAACGATTACGGTAATCTGTTGACGATCGCCAGTTATTCATTGATATCGTTATTCTTTTTGACCAAAGTAAACTTCATCGAATACGTGCTGACAATTTTGATCACTGCTCTACTGTTCTCGCCCATTACACCGGCATTTCCGCCATCTGTCACGTTGTGTTGGATTTGTACTGCCGGTGTAGTACTTGTTCATAACGAGCACATATTCAGGCCAAGGCCCACTAAATCACCAAATACCACGATATCGTAACCAACTTTATGCCTTAGCTTATGATTAGCTTATGAATAGTATCGAATTCCCAATCCTTTTACACCCAGATACGGATGAACGCTATTCGCTTGCCGGCGTGAAGGAGACCTCCATCGGTCGGAGTCCAAATGCAACAATTCCGATCCTTGACATGCGGTGTTCAAGAAACCAATGCGTGATCACTGCAAACGGTGATCAGTATTATTTAAAGAATCTGTCTACTTCGGAAATCACCCTCATAAATGGTGAACAGGTTGCAGCCCAGCAGCTACTAGTCAATGGTGATGTGATTTCATTCGGAAACAGTGAATTCACATTTCTGGAGCATGCTGACGAATTATTTCGATCAGAGACGATTATCTCAATTCCAAATCCATCTCCGCTGGATTCGAATGACACCTTACCACCGGAAAAGCCACGCGATGATGCAACGGTAATGATTACTGATGCGAAGGCTGAAGAATCGCTTGAGTTTGACGGCCAGGTATCTCTGAAAGATGATGTGATTATCGGGCGTGATGATACGAAGTGCGACCTAGTATTACAACACCCACAAGTGTCACGACTTCACGCTCAAGTTACCCGCCGTGATTCACGCGTTTCGATACTTGACTTAAATAGCGCAAATGGCTCATTTGTAAATGGCCAACAGATCGCTGGCCAAAGGACGTTGCGGTCCGGGGACCTAATTGACATTGGGCCATTTTCACTGTCGTTCGTAAACGATCAACTGGTTCCTCGTTCACGTGCAGAACATGTCGAATTGAGTTGTGCAGGGCTTTCTAGACGTGTCCCAGACTCAACAAAGCCAAACACGATGCTAACGATTCTAGATGATGTTAGCGTCACGATTCCTCCCTGTGAATTTGTATGCATCCTTGGCCCAAGTGGTTCAGGAAAATCCACCCTGCTCAATGCGATCAGCGGGAGAATACCAGCCGATGACGGTACTGTAACAATAAACGGCGAAGATCTGTATCAGAATTTTGAAGCTATAAAACACAGCATTGCCTTGGTTCCACAAAAGGACCTCCTACATGATTCGTTAACCGTAGAAGCCG
>JAKUOW010000348.1 GCA_022451045.1 Pirellulales bacterium
CTAAAAGATTCCTGTGGCGGAAAATCAGACACTCGACCCCTAGTGATAAACACAATGGACTTTGACGATACAACACAAGAAGAGCCCTTAATGGCTGAGCGGGCGGTGGAAGACGCCGAAATGGATATCACTCCGATGATTGATATCACGTTTCTGTTACTTATCTTCTTTATTGTCGCAGCTAAGATTGACTCTCAAAAAGCCGGTGAGTTGCCTCAGGCGGAAGCCGGTATTAATGTTGTTGCCGAGAAATCGATCATCATCCTGGTGTCAAAGCAAGGCGATAACGTGGTTGTTACATCGCCCCTGCGAGGTACGCCATTTTCTGCTGATGATCAGGCTCAGGTTGACGAAATAAAAGAATTCCTGACCAACATAATTGAGAAGGACGAAGGCGAAAAAGTCGTTCTGGTTCAGGCAGCTATTGGGGTGAAACATAAGGATGTTTCACGAGTCGCGCGCGCTGTCGGTGAAGTGGGCGAGGAAAGCACAAGACAGATATACGTTGCCGTAAAACAGTTTCAATGACCGGAACAACAATGACCTTTTCGAAACAAAACTAAGCAGCTGAAACTATAAACCAAATGGATGATTTCAACCAAAAATCACTCGTCAGCTACGGCCGTGGAAACACCGGCGAAGATGAAGATATGGACATGACACCGATGGTGGATGTCACGTTCCTACTACTCATTTTCTTTGTGATGACAGCCGCGTTTACGCTGCAAAAGTCGCTTCCAATTCCGACACCACAGTCTGAGGAGGCAAGTACGCAGGCCATTCCGCAGGAAACGGAAGAAGATCCTGAATTCCTCACGATCCGTGTTGATTCTGATAGTACCTTCTGGATCATCAATCCAGACGGGGATGAAGAGGAAGTCGGAACAACGGTGGAATTATACAGTCGCGTAAAAATGATTCGCTTGGAAAACGACAGTATCTCGAAGCTCGTTGTTCGAG
The DNA here is from genome assembly GCA_022451045.1 of Pirellulales bacterium. Lineage (GTDB taxonomy): Bacteria > Planctomycetota > Planctomycetia > Pirellulales > Pirellulaceae > UBA11883. The sequence continues at coordinate 961 of JAKUOW010000348.1, forward strand.
CTCATGAAGATTCTTATCACGAACGTGTCGTGGCTGCAATCGACGCAGGATCAATTGCAGGTATGGACCAAGTCCAGTTAATGACCGTTTCGGAGGATGACTGACTATGAGTGACCTGCCAGCACAAATAACAGAATGGATACTAGGAGCATTAGCCGGATGAATGCTGAACAATTTTTAGATCATCTTGCCACTAAGGGTTTGCTTGAACCTGCTGTTATCGAGCAGTTTCGAGCAAGTCTTAAGGGACACGAGCTATCGCCACAACAGTTGTTAAAAGCCCTCGTTGGTAAGGGGCACCTAACGAGTTTTCAGGCCGAGAGTATTGGAAACGAGATTAGTACTGAAGCTGGACAGGCTGAAGAAGAAGTTATTGATTTGTCTCAGATGGGCGAGGACGAAGTAGTCGACCTGGCTCAACTTGGTGGGGACGAGGAAATCATTTCGTTGGATGAACTGGAAGAAATTGAAGAAGTTATCGATTTGGAGGCAGCCAACGAGCCTGCACCGTCCAGTGGCCCGAAGCAAGCCAATCCTTCCGAGATTGCCAGATCGGGTGGTCCGAAGACGCTGCATGACGCGGAATTTGATAATACAGTTTGGGACTCCAAATTTGTTCTCGGTGGTGTGCTGGTACTTGGTTTGCTTTGTGTTACCGGCGTTGTGTTATTCCTGGTGCTCTCTAATCGAAATGCAGATGAGGCGTGGGATTTAGCCAAAGCTGACTTTGACCAAGGTATGTACGCACAGGCCAAACCTAAGCTCGAAACGTATGCACAGGATTACCCTGAGCGGGCTGAAGCTAATCAGGCGATTGTGATGGCCGCCTTGTGTGATGTGCATTTGGCCATCGGATCGCTTTCAAGATCTTCGCTTGAAACGGTGCAAGAGGCGCTGAGTGACGTTCAAAATAATCCCGAGTTTCCTAAGCAACGAGGTGTGTTGCCAAGTTTGTTGTTGATCATGTACGACGGCTATACAAGCGCTGCAGAGAACTCACCTGAGCCTGAAGATAAGCAGATGTATCTGGATCTTTGTGATCAGACGCTTACCCTGCTAGATAATCCGGCATTTGTCAGTAAGAAGCTGTTAAATGAAGGCGGAAATCGTCAGAAAAAGATTGCTGTTGAACAGCGAATTCAAGATGTACGCAGGATTATCTCGCGTAAAGGAAATCTGGATTCCGCCATCGTTCAGATTAACGAGTTTTCGAATCAAAAGCTTACAGCCGAGGCATATGCAGTACGTGATACATTGCTTCAGCAATTTCCTGAATTAAAGGCTGATCCGACACTGGTAGAAGCTGTGAGAGAAGTTTCAAGGCAAGAGCGAGAGCTCGTTGCTGCTGTCGCAGCAGACGCTACCATGATTCCGACATCGGATGACGTAACCGTCGAAGACAGATACAAGATCATCATTGCTACTCGTAATGGTAGAAATATTTCTGGCGTTCAGGACTACTTTGCTCCTGTGCTCGTCAATGAAAGCCTCTATGGTGTTGAGGTTTGGAGTGGAAAAGTCGTTTGGAGACGACACGTTGCTCAACGCACTATGCATCCGGTGCGTGTGGATGGTCAGCGTAATTCAAATACGATCACAGCCGATGGGGACCGAAATGAGATTGTCTGCCTGGAAACGGCTACTGGACGTCTGATCTGGCGTACTCCTGTCGGTGGTGCATTTACTCAACCGGTGGTAAATGATGGAAAAGTCTATATCAACCGGCGAGTATCCAAAGACGGAAGGACTATCAGCCAGCTCGTTGCACTCGAT
>JAKUOW010000349.1 GCA_022451045.1 Pirellulales bacterium
AGAGTATTCTGAGTTCTATACAGACCCGGCCGGGCTCGGCTGGGCACAGGCGTTGATTACCGCTGACGGTATGCGAAATGCCAGCGAGGTGCTCGGCCCGAACTGGTCGAATATCCTGTGGATAGCGACCTGCTTAGTTGGATTAGTGGTCTTATTGCCAAGCCAAATGTCAATTTTGGACGACGTTTATCGCCGCTGGACAGACGTAAAATGGACCGGCATCTGCAGTGTCAGAGAAAAGATGCGGAGCGATGAGGTGGGTAAGATCTATTACCGCATCATGGCAATGTACGTCACGTGGCAGTTTATCATTTGCACCTTCTTCCTGATTTTTGCCGACGCCCGTTCGATGGTCATTGTCGTTGCAAATGCCAACAATATCGCACTTGGTACGACGGCAGTGCTAATTCTCTATACAAACCACAGGTACTTGCCTAAAGCGTTGCGACCCCGTTGGTACAATATCGCCGGAGTATCCCTATGTGCCTTCTTTTATCTGGCGCTCGCCGCATTGGTAATTGCCAACACACCGGAAACACTTATTTATTTCCTTTTCTATCTCGTCTGGTTCGTTATATGGGCGATCTACCTTCGCAAGCAAACCAGCACGGTTGCCAAACGGGCATCACAAATAACCTCTAACGAATAGCTCCACAAGAAACGTGGTCTTGGATAATCAATGGACACCCAACATATTCTTAAAATCTATCGCACCATGGTGACGATTAGGTTAACTGAAGAACAGCTTGCAAAATCCCATCAGCGCGGCCTCGTACACGGTGCTTGCCATACCTATATTGGCGAGGAAGCAATAGCCAGTAGTGTATGCGCCCATATTTCTGATGACGATGTCGTCTTCAGTACCCATCGTGGACACGGGCATGCATTAGCAAAGGGCGTTTCACCCGAAGCCTTAATCGCAGAACTCTATGGGCGTGAGACCGGTATTTCTGCCGGAAGAGGTGGTCGCATGCACCTTTTTGCACCGGAGATTGGTCTCATGGGTACCTCTGGAATCGTGGGCCCATGTATTTTACAGGCCTGTGGTGGCGGTTATAGTTTCAAACTCCAGGGAAAAACCAATGTATCACTGGCCTTTTTTGGAGATGGAGCTGTTAACAATGGTGCCTTTCACGAAGGCCTAAATCAGGCAAGTGTCTGGACACTTCCTTGCGTATTTGTCGTTGAGAACAATCAATTCGCCACGGAGGTTCCTTTTGAATACTCCAGCGGCAATCCTGATGTGGGTGATCGCGGTCCTGCGTACGGCATGCCATCACACATAGTCGATGGAAACGATGTACAGGAGATATACGAGGTAGCCGGTGAGGCAATTGCGAGGGCGCGGCGTGGAGAGGGACCCACACTTATCGAGTGCAAAACCTACCGTACACGAGCGCACGCTGAAGGCATGGGTGACTTTACCTATCGCACCAAAGAGGATGTAGAAGAGTGGAAAGCAAAGTGTCCGATAGACCGTTTTCGGTCGTTTGTCAAAAAGACTTATCCCGACCTTGAAAGTGAGCTAGACCTCATCGACCAAGAAATATCGGAGGAAGTTGAACAAGCTCATCAGAATGCCGAGCAGGCTGCTTATCCAAGCCCAAAGGACGCTAATACGTTCATATACGGTAACCAAGTCCAATCGACGATCGATAATGGAGAGCCGCTTAAATCCGGCCTTAGCAACGAAAACCAAACTGCTAGTCTACGAGAAATTACTTACATGCAGGCAACGCATGAAGCTCTTAGCGAAGAAATGGCAAAGAATGAGCATATATTTGTAATGGGAGAGGGAATCGGTAGTCGGGGTGGAAACTTCAACACGACCTCTGGTCTTTACGACTTGTATGGGCCGGAGCGTTTGTGTGATACTCCAATCTGTGAGCGAGGCTTCGTTGGCCTCGGGGGCGGCGCAGCAATGACTGGGACACGACCGGTTATCGATTTCATGTTTGCCGATTTCATACTAGATGCCGTTGGTGAGTTGATTAATCAAATCGCGAAGATCCAATATATGAGCAGTGGGCGTATTCCAATGCCTATTCTACTCCGCGGTTGTATCGGTATCGGTCATAGCGCCGCCACACATCACAGTGGCAGTTATTATCCTATGTACTCACAAGTTCCTGGACTTCGTGTTGTTGTGCCGTCCACTCCTTATGATGCAAAAGGCTTAATGAAACGCGCGCTAAATTGCAATGAACCTGTACTATTTCTCGAACATCGCGAATTATTGAACGTATCAGGCCCAGTACCTGAGGAAGAATACGAAATACCATTTGGTAAAGCTGCCGTCCTTCGCGAGGGAAAAGACGCAACCATCGTTGCACTAACAACCATGGTCCATAAAGCTAATACAGCGATAGTTCTTTTAGCTCAGGAGGGCTATTCAATAGAGTTGATCGACCCGCGCACCGTGTCTCCTCTCGATATCGATACAATCGCCAGCTCCGTAGCAAAAACCGGGCGATTAATCATTGCAGAAGAGAATTTTGGCCCATGTGGAGTCGCCTCTGAAATAGCCGCCCAGATTGCTGACGTAGCCTTTGATGAGCTCGATGCTCCCATACGGCGGTTATGCGGTGAGTTCACACCGACGCCGTATAGCCCCACGCTAGAAGCCGCAGTCATACCATCCCAGGATGACGTCACGAAAGCGATTCGTGACCTGCTTAACGAATAAGAGAAACGGATTTTCAACGATGGCATACGATATTGTTGTA
>JAKUOW010000035.1:0-18512 GCA_022451045.1 Pirellulales bacterium
CGCGACATCATTGCTGAAGGCTATGAACGTGGACTGGGCTGCATAAAGGGGGTGGCCATTGACCAGCATTTCGCAGAACGCAAGCGCTTCAAGGACATGTCCTTACTGGTAACGCGATATCCGCAGTTGTTGGGGATTGCCATTGATGAAGCAAACCGGATGGGACTGTGCCTACCTGGCCTCGCCCTTTCCAAGCAACTATATGAAGGGCTCAAGTCGCAAGGACACGGCCGTGATGGCACCCATGCCCTTCAGTTAGCACTTAATCGCCTGAGTGGTGTGAACTGGGAATAACTAGTCACCACCTATAAATGGACGTCAACTCCGTTGCAAACACTACTAAGACAGTTTGTCCCGGTTTGTATTGTCCTGGCAATTCCAATCATTCCTTTCGTCTTTTTCGGTGACTCGATTAGAGAGTGGATACCGGATACAGACGACCCATGGGTGGTTTCCGGCGCTATCGTGCTGTTGCTTTCCGGTGATATCTTCTTGCCGATTCCATCGAGTGTCGTAAGCACACTAGGTGGTGGCCAAATTGACTGGCTGATTGCAGCGTGCGCTTCGTGGACTGGATTAACGGTTGGTGCGATGATCGGTTTCATTCTCGCGAAACGCTGGGGTCCGACATTTGCATCACGGTTTTCCAGCCCTGACGAACTTGATCGCGCTGAAGTACTCACCCAAAAATATGGCCCGACTGTATTAGTTTTTGCACGAGGTGTACCAGTTCTGGCAGAGTCGAGCGTATTGCTAATGGGGGTACACCAACTGAGTTTTAAAAGGTTCTTCTGGCCTGTCGCCCTAAGTAACTTGGGAATCTCACTCGCGTACTCAAAATTTGGTGATGTCGCCGACAAGTACGGTTGGTTTCCTCTTGCTATGGGAGTGAGCATCGGACTACCCGTCATTCTCACATTGTTGGTACAACGGTATTTCAAGGTAATTAAAGCTGACCCGACTACGGAGCAAGAATCTCACGAACAACCGGGAACGCGCTAGACAAAACGAAAGAAAACGCATGAGTGTAGGTAAACAACTCACAAAACTACTTGAGGGTCAGGACCCTGCAACACTAGATGTTCAAACCACCGCTGCCGGACCATCCGGAGCACTACCACTTACCGATGAAATCCTACGTAACTGGTCAAGCGGAGACTTGTTCGGTCTCACTCAGGCAGCAGGTATGGGTTGGGAACCTGAACGACTGCTCGATCCACAATTCCTTGTAATGTCGACGCAAGGTGGCGTACGCGCACCCGACGGTAGCCCGGTAGCACTTGGTTATCACACTGGCCACTGGGAAGTCGGGTTGCTTGTGGAAGCCGCATCTAAGGCCATAAAGGAAGTAGGTGGATTACCATTTGCTGCATTTTGCAGTGATCCCTGTGACGGACGAAGTCAGGGGACGACGGGGATGTTTGATAGTCTCCCATATCGAAATGATGCAGCAATCGTGATGCGACGCCTTATTCGGTCGTTACCGCATCGGCAGGGTATCATCGGTGTCGCAACCTGCGACAAAGGGCTACCGGCAACGATGATCGCACTGGCTGGATCACATAGCATTCCGGGAATTATTGTTCCCGGCGGAGTCACCTTACCACCGGCAGAAGGAGAAGATGCCGGAAAAGTTCAGACAATCAGTGCTCGATATGTGCACGGTGAAATCACGTTGGAAGATGCATCGGTAGCAGGTTGCCGGGCGTGTGCAACACCTGGTGGCGGCTGCCAGTTTCTGGGTACGGCAGCCACTAGTCAGGTCGTGGCAGAAGCAATGGGAATCGCGCTACCCCATTCAGCGCTTGCACCAAGTGGCCAAAAAATCTGGTTGGAAACTGCGATTCGAAGCGCCTATGCCGTTAAATCGCTCTCAGACAACGGCGTCACCATGTCGGATATTTTGACGGACGATTCGATACACAACGCAATGGTGGTTCACGCAGCGTGCGGCGGATCAACAAATTTATTAATCCATATTCCCGCCATCGCACATGCTGCTGGCTTACGGCGACCAACTGTAGATGACTGGAGTAATATAAATCGGCAAGTGCCGCGATGCGTTGATGTTCTACCGAACGGGCCATCGAATCACCCGACTATTCGGTTCTTCCTTGCCGGTGGTGTTCCTGAAGTAATGCTGCATTTGCGTAACCTTGGCTTGTTGAAACTAGACGCACAAACCGTAACCGGCACATCACTTGGGGATGTGCTGGATTGGTGGGAGCAATCCGATCGGCGCACACAATTGAAAGATCGTCTCGTTCGCGAAGATGGAGTAAACCCGAGTGACGTAATCATGTCACCAGAATCAGCACGCGAGCGCGGCATGACCAGCACCGTTTGCTTCCCTCTCGGTAATCTTTGCCCGCAAGGCTCAGTCATCAAAGCAACATCGATTGACCCATCCGTCATCGACGATGACGGAGTCTATCGAAAAACCGGGCCGGCTAGAGTGTTTACCAGTGAGCGTGCCGCCATCGAAGCAATCAAAGGGCAAAATGTAGAGCCACTGAAACCGGGGGACATTCTTGTGTTAATCGGGCGAGGCCCGGAAGGTACCGGTATGGAGGAAACATACCAACTGACTTCCGCTTTAAAATTCCTAAAATGGGGAAAAGACGTTGCGTTGCTAACAGATGCGAGATTCTCGGGCGTTAGTACCGGAGCATGTATTGGGCATGTTGGGCCCGAAGCGTTGTCAGGCGGTCCAATTGGCAAGGTGCAGGATGGCGATGTTATTCAAATAATCGTCGACCGCAATGAATTGAAGGGAAGCGTTAATCTAATTGGTCATGGTGATACAAGTTTCTCACCGGAAGAAGCTTTAGCGGAGCTTGAAAATCGGTCAACACATCCGGAACTCGCACCTGACGCCGATCTACCGGATGACACAAAATTGTGGGCTGCCCTACAGCGTGTCGGCGGTGGCACATGGGGCGGATGCGTTTATGATGTGGACCGCATTGTCGAAGCCATCAAGGCAGGCGAAGCCATCATCGATTCCCAAGAATAATCCAATGACCTAAAAAGTCGTTCACAAACAACTGCTGTTAACCACCAAAACTACTGGTTTCCTTCCAATGCGCTCTAAATCACTATTTATCACTTTGACACTGTTACTTATCGCGTCTCAGGTGATTGCCGAGCCACCTGGTAAGCACATCGATCCTCGAGGTGCACATGGACGTCTTGTCATCGCAGGCGGCGGAACAATTCCAACGCAAGTCTATGAACAGTTTCAAAGTTGGGCGGGTGGTGATAATGCTCAACTAATTATCATTCCAACTGCATCCATAAGAGCCGACGACCCGGATCAGGTTAAAGAGATCATCACCGCCTGGCAACTCAGGGGTTTCAAAAACGTCGCCGTCCTACACACACGTGATCGCGAATCGGCTGATACGCGTGAATTCGTCGCGCCACTATTAGACGCTACAGCCGTCTGGATCACAGGCGGTGATCAGTCAAAACTATCGAAAGCCTATTCTGATACTAAAGTCGAAGAGGAGCTGATTGAATTACTCAAACGCGGTGGCGTCATCGGTGGATCTTCTGCCGGAGCCGCCATTCAGTCCAAGGTGATGATTGCCATGGGGCAGCTTGTCCCGCGAATTGGCACGGGGTTTGACTTACTACCAGGCACAATTATCGACCAACATTTCACGCAGCGTAATCGATTGGCGAGGCTGACCGTTGCGGTTAACCGTTTCGATGACCTTGTAGGATTCGGTATTGATGAATCGACAGCTTTGGCAGTTGATCGCCGATTTATGAAAGTCATCGGCAATGGCAACGTGACCGTTTGTCTGGGGAAAACACGACACCAAAACACCGAGACGGCGGTGTATACAGATGGAGATTATATCGATCTGACTTCAATGAGAAGCCACGCTAGAGACCGCAGCTCACGACCCTTTCCAGCAGAACGTGTAAACGACGTCTCGGTAAATAAGGGATCACTAGTCATCGTAGGAGGAGGTGGCATGCCGCGCCCGGTACTAGATAAATTCATCGAATTGGCGGGGGGACCGGAAGCAAAGATTATAGTACTGCCAACATCGATGCCCGATCCGATATCCAGCGACTACGGTAAGAAAATGTTTGAATCCGTTGGAGCAACCAACGTCGTTGTACTTCGGGATCGCAATAAACAGGATGTGGAAAAAGCATCATTCCTAAAACATATCAAAGAGGCAGATGCAATCTGGTTTGGCGGCGGCCGACAATGGCGGTTTGTGGATGCCTACGAACACACAAAAGCACTTCCGCTGATGCACGACGTCCTAAGCCGAGGCGGTGTAATCGGCGGAAGTTCAGCCGGAGCATCCATCCAGGCAGAATTCATGGTCCGCGGAAATCCTCTCGGCAACCGGGATCCTATGGCGGCAGGGTACACACGTGGATTTGGGTTCATCAAGGGCTGTGGAATCGACCAGCACTTTGCGCAGCGAAGTCGATTCGCTGACATGAGTGCCGTTGTTGACAAACACCCCCAACTACTGGGGATCGGCATCGACGAAGCGACTGCCTTGATTGTAGAAGGCGACGTCGGCGAAGTGTTGGGAAATGGAAGTGTCCACTTCTATGATCGTCAAAAACCATTAGGCAATGGTGACAAAGACTACGTTAGTGTTCCTAGCGGCAAAAGCTTCAACCTCATTGAGCGCGAATTGATTGAGGAACAGGAATAACTCAACCAGCTTGCTTTTAGGGCTTCTGAACCTCCACTGCATAACGAATGCCCTTAGTGTTTAGCTTGCGTTTGTACACCTTGTCTGAGCATGTCACATAAATGGTATCCAGCTCCGTGCCACCAAACGCGATGTTTGATAGAAATGCGCGTTGTGGTTTTGAGACGACTCCACAGTATCTGCCGGTAGTGTCAAAGACTTGAATCCCCTTTGTGGTACATACATATATGCGACCATCCTTATCCGTGGTCATACCGTCTGCACCGCTTTCGATACTGCCAACCGGTAATTCCATCGTAGAATACGGTTGTTTGAAAGACAGCGAGCCGTCTGTTTCAACTCTAAAGTTCCAGAGATTCGCACCACGCATATCAGACACGACAAGCGACTGCTGATCGTTCCAGAGGATCAGTCCATTTGGGAATGTGATTTCCTGGGCAACGACCTTTGGTTTACCACCCACTGGTATGTGCATTACATTCCCGTTTGTATGATCGGTAAAGTAGATATTCCCATGTCCGTCTACCACCAGATCATTACAGGAAATTCCATCAGCAACCGGTACCATTTTGCCATCAGCCGAAAACTTAACGATCGCTCCACCACCAATCGATGTACCATAAAGCACGCCATCAGCCCCGAACATCAGCCCGGCTGTGGCATTGGTCTCTTCGGCCCAAAGTGTCACGTTTCCATCTAAATCGATCTTGTAAATCTTAGATTCGGGAACATCTGTAAAGAAGACTTCTCCCTTCTCATTGGCGGCCGGTCCTTCTGTAAACTTGTACCCAGCACTTACAAGCTCCCAGCCTTCTCCTTCTATAAGAATTTGGCTTAACGGCATATCCTGAGCAGAAACAGGTAATCCTATCGTGGACAAAAAGGCGAGGCTAAATATGAATCTCATCATTGGAGTGGTTCTTCTTTTTGGAATATCTTGTTGCATGATTATTCTTCTCGCCATAACCAAGTAAGTGACTCCGGCATCAAGACACCCCCGTGGATTCCGTTATGACCGCCTTCACCAAACGCAAAATTGTAGTCGTATTTTTGATACTTTAATGCCGCGGCCATTTGCAAATTAGCCAGAGGCCAGTTGCCGTGAAGATTATCCAAATCGTTCCGGCCTTCCTGAAGATATGCACGAATCGGCTTGCGCTCCGTCTTGCGAATCAAAGCCGGGTATACGTGACCACCGCGAATATTGGTAAAGCTTCCAACGTGACTTAGCACTTTACTGAAATAGTCTGGCCGCTCCCACGCTGCCGTCCAGGCACAAATGCCTCCGCTACTGATTCCACCAATGGCACGTTGAGACTCATCATCTGTAAGGTTGTAATCCTGCTCTACAACTGGCAGCAACTCTTCAATTAGAAAACGAACATACAGATCACCAAGACTGTCATATTCGAAACTGCGATTCTTTCGATCCCGACCACCAGGTTGTGTGGCCGGAATCACACCAGGATTAATGAACACACCAATCGTCACGGGCATTTTTTTCTGATGGATCAAGTTATCGAAAACAATAGGGGTTCTGAACGATCCCCGCTCATTGACGTAGGATCCGCCGTCCTGAAACACCATCAGTGCCGCTGGCTTTGACTTGTCATATTGAGCTGGGACATAAATCCAATAATCGCGCACAGTGCCGGGAAACAACTGACTGGTCTTGAATTGGTGTTTCGTTACTTTTCCTACTGGTACGCCATCCTGCCGCATCGAGTCCGGACCATGTTTGTATGGCTCTGCCGCATTCATGCTGCCCGAAATTATGACGAACGCGACTGCTAGAGTTACAAGATTTGAAAGTTTGAATTTCATGGAATGTTTTCTCGTTCAGTTCCTTTTAGAGGCAAATATCTCTGTCATTTACAGTGAAACCTATCGCGAAATATGCCATGGTTAAGATGGGAATGCAACCGGTTAGGCTGTTGTACAAAAAGCAAATCGTCTGATAGTATGAATAATTCACGAGAATCGTGAACCAAATACATTTTAGTCACTCCATTCACACGGAATGCCAACGAGGAGAATCGCGTGGGAACCAAGAAGACAGGAAAAGGTCGGCGTAAGATCGGACGCGACAAACGACGTATGCGTGCCACGAATCGTCATCGTAAGGCCTAGCACCACCCTTATTTACCGGGCTAGCCATTTAGGTCTGCAACGGGCTCTCTACCGCCCGATCATTGCCCGGTCTCCATAAAAGCGCTGCAATGTTCGTTTGACGCTGCGCCAATTACAAGCCGGCTGGAACACATGCAATACGCGAATTCTAACACGAATTGCGTTTTACTCCGAAGAAGTCGCCGCCCTTAAGATTCTCATCATCTGTGCCCCATGAAATCTCTTTCGACATTCGTTTGAGCATCGGAATGTGTTTGGAACAGTGGATATACGCCTCTTCGACCCTTACACGCACCCATCGCTCTGGTTTTCTTCCTCCACTAGCCTCCATGGCAACACGCACATCTCCCGGCACTGATTCCGACTCAAGTAATACATCGTTCTCAATGATTTCCGCCGTCCCGTTGATGTGCAATCCGATGGTTGATGAGAAAAAGTCTACCAGCAGTAAACCGATATGAGGATTCTCAGATATATTACCTAAGCTTGCCATCACGCCATTTCCACGGTATTCCGGATAGATCACCGTATGCTGATCAAGTGGGATAATAAATCCCGGCAATCCACAACGAATCGTGCAGTCACATTCCCCATGCTTGTCTGCAGTAGATACAAACATGATCTCCATTCTGTCAATGAAGCGACGCATTTCTTCATTCAAGTGACCCAGTACTTGATTGGAATAGAATTTCTCAGCCCGCTTGGAAGTCCCAAACTGTGCCTGAAGCACGTGTTCTCCATCTGAACCGGGAAGAGAACATGCTTCCGACTGCAAATCATTTAGGCTGTTCTTGGACGCGTCTTGTTGGGTCATTTGCAAATGTGGTTGGACATTGATGACGAATTGCAACAGGTCGTTTCGACACTTGGTATCTAACATTCCACCGTAACAGAAACCGATGGTTCTGCCAGACCATCAAAATCTTCAATTTTCAGAAACTTAATATCCTCGAAATTGCCTCTAAAACACGCCCGAGTTGCTAAATGAGTTAAATGCATGACGTCATTTTTAAAATGCACTGGGAAACGTATATAGTTCTCCTCACATAAACTAATGAGGCCATTTGAGGAACCTGCTATGAAACGCTCTTGTTTCTGCACCGTTAGCACATCCAGAACTTTATAAGGATAATCACCTTCGTAGCCATGATGTCCATACCTACCATGTTCTTGACCATGTCAGCTACCGCACATGCACAGGTACGGCCAAACCACCAAAGCAATAGAGTCACCTAAGAGTGATCTACGATATTCTGGTGCTGCTGAGATAGAGATTCATCCTTTTTAACAACTCGCCCGAATAGTGAGTTGATCGGCACACCGAGGATGTAGTAACAGAACAATAGTGGAATAGCCAATTCGTGCATGATGAGTGCCAAGATCACTGCAAAGATGATTTGCACAATATGATGGAAAGCGAGTTTATTGTCTGAACTCTCCGTCTTGGCCGCATTGACTAATAACTTGGTTAGATGAGGATAAGGCAATCTGGAAACCATCAGCGCCGCCAGGATAAACGTGAGCACTGGGACTCCCAACGCCACTCCTTCAAGCAACCACTGGCCATATTGCTGTGTTGATTCTTCAGCCGCTAGCTCATTAATTTTTGGCATGGCAATCGCAAATGCCGCGATAGCGCCTGCAGCAGCCGGAGTTGGAATACCACTGAAGTACATTCCCGTACCGGTATCCTCCTCCGCCTCAACGTTGTATCGTGCAAGACGTAAGACAGCGCAAAGCGTGAACAAACCGGCTATACCGTTAAATACACGCAAGTGTACAAAGTCCACTTCAAGTGCAAAAACAAGCATTATGAAAGACGGTGCGACACCAAAAGTAATGACGTCGCACAACGAATCCAGCTGCACACCAAAACGACTTGTCTGATTCAGTGCTCGGGCCACCTGGCCATCAAGCATATCGAAGAGCATTCCGATATAGATGAGAATACCAGCGCCCCAAAGTGCTTCGGTGACCTTTTGAGCATGTGCCGCAGCATCTGCAACTTCCAGACCGCGAATCGGCAGCACGCGCGCTACAAGACCAATCGCGGCCAAGCCGCAAATCGCATTACCCAACGTCATCAACGTTGGGAGTACCGGCATGTTCTTAGATTCGTTTGCCACTTCGGTTTCTCAAAGTAATTTTCCTGAGTGCCAGCAATATATGTTACACAAAAGCGCTGGGTTATGAGTTGTGTGTTTAATGCGCGGCTAAGCGTACCTGGCGAACAGGGTTTCTCCAGCTTGAACCTTGTCACCAAGCTTCACTAAGATCTCCAGCCCTTCCTCCTGCGGAATGACTAGCTCAGTACGTGATCCCAACTTAATCATACCGAGCTGTTGGCCACGTTTGAGAGAATCTCCCGGAGCGACCCAGCAGACAATTCGGCGAGCTATTGCACCGGTGATTTGGCGTAATCGCATGACACGACGTGCATCATCGGTCGATTCAAGGAACAATTCCAGTTGTTCATTAATGAGAGCACACTCGGGACTCGTAGCACTTTTGAACTTGCCTTTGCGGTGAGAAATCCTGAACACTTGTGCATCGACCGGAAACCGATTGATATGCACGTTGAAGACAGAAAGAAAGATGGCAATCTTAACCGCTGGGCCGCCGATCGCGTCGTCTTGATCGAGGTACTCAATTACATCGATCTTTCCATCCGCCGGCGAAACCACCAGGCCTGGTTCACTCGGTGTCACACGCTTTGGATCCCTGAAAAACCAAATAATCTCCAATTCCAGCAGTGCCGGAACAATGGACAACAGTGGGTGTACGAACCATAGACCAATAGCCGCACCGACAAAAATTAAGCTGAATATGATCATTTCAGCAAAACCGACGCGCGCAAACGGAATACGGTCACGCCATGTAAAAGGGTCGTCACTCAGATCCCAGTGATAACCACCTTGATTTCGATAGAACTTCACATCACGAGGGTCAAGACAGTCATGTGGGCATGGATTTGTGTCCCCCTGACGGCAAGCCTCCATACGGCGCAAATATCGACGTCGGAAGAGCTTCAAATATGCCCGCCGAATGAAACCCCATGCCAATTCGATTCGCATACAGGTTCCACCGCCCGGCTGAATGGTGCGGATCGCAGGATCAAGCGGCTCAATCGGCCGTCCATCGGCGGTGGTCAGGCTCCTGCTGCTTTCTGATTCCATGCTCGACTTCTTAATCAAAAAATAGGCCCGGAAGGATTCGAACCTCCGACCAAGGGATTATGAGTCCCCTGCTCTAACCACTGAGCTACGGGCCCGCAATGCGAAACATGATTATTACTGAATTCTCAGTTGAATCCAGCCATGCTCGCCATGTAATTCGGCGGTAACGACGTTTGGAACAACTCAGTTTGCTGTGTTATTTCGCCTTTACGTCGTAACAGAATATGTGCTCCTGGTCGCGTAGATACAATTTGCCATTTGCTACGACCGGATGAGACCAAACACGACCACGTGGGCTTCGAATCTGACTTTGAGCCGGAAGCGTCAATTTACCTGAGATTTTCCATCCTTCAGGTGATGCGTCTGCCAAGACAACCGAACCGTCACCTTCCGCGACGCAATAGAGTTTGCCATCTGCGTAGGTTACAGATCCTTTTCCATGTGTCTTGTTATTCCAAATCATTTCACCAGTTTTAAAATCCTGACAGATCCAACCAGGGCCATCGGAATAGCCGTATAGATATCCATCTTTCAGAAGAACTCCGCCGTGATGATTTTTCATCGTCTGATTGAAGTAAACTTCTTGCACCGCATTATCGGCTCCAACCTGAACGAGTTTGCAGCCTACGCCATATCCAGAGGTAACGTAGACTTTACCATCACTGTAAATCGGAGTCGGAACAACCGCGGTGCGTCCCGGGAACGGAGATTTCCATAATAGCTTGCCGGTTGAGGCATCGATTCCAGCAACGTGTTGCTGAGTTAATTGGATGTATTGTCGTTGTCCACCGTGATCCACGGGAACGACCGATGCGTACTGTGCACCATCTGTGAATTCAGCACTTTGCCATACCTTGGCACCAGTCTTCTTATTCAATGCAAGTACGGTTCCCTGACCACCACCTGGTGTGCAAATAACATTATCGCCGTCTATTAACACAGATTCTGTGTAACCCCAACCTGGTCGCCGGCCACCAAATTTATCCATCGATGTTGTCCAAACCTGTTTGCCATCTTTAACCGAAAGACAAACCAATGTGCCTGGGCCAGTTAGTGCATAAACGTTACTTCCATCCACTGTGGGTGTACCTCGAGGACCATTGCCCCAACCATTGGACAGAATCGGGCTCAGTTCTACTGCCCAAAGTTCCTTGCCTGAATCGGCGTCAATCGCGAGGAGAATTTCAGCTTCGCCGCGTGTGCCTAAAGTGAATAGACGACCGTCCGCCACTGCAAAACTTGAGTATCCAAGACCTGCATTGGAGTATTGCCAAACCTGCTTTGGCCCACCTTCCGGCCAAGCTTGCAGTAATCCCGTCTCTTGGGATATATCATTTCGATTTGGACCGCGCCAACTTGGCCAATCCGCTGCTTCTAAACTGCTAGCTGCCAAAAACAGCGTAATTGTTAGGATTTTTAGCGATTTCATGCTCATCTGTGCTCTCGATACATTAATTCGCCGGCGGCGATGTTAGGTAGGATTGTTTTGAACCGTGAACGCGTGTTTACTAAGGTCGATTCTTTTAGAATGACTGTGTAAAACAGCAATTACACTGTTTTACCATAACAACAACTAAATCGGCTATCCACGCAGCTCACAGATTCCTCATAGAATCCATCACGACACGTTTTTACAAGAAAAATGTCCACCGCAACAAACGCTGATTCCGCCTTACAAAGTGCCTCCATTGCTGCCAAGATAGGTCGATGGATAGGGCCATTGCTGGCAGTATTCTGCTATTTCAGCCTGTCGCAAATCGAAGATGTACCTCCTGAAGCACCCGCGGCTGCCTCGGTTATCCTCCTGATTGGGATTTGGTGGATGACTGAAGCCATTCCACTTGGCGCTACATCTTTGCTTCCACTTGTTCTGTTTCCATTATTTGGCGTGCACGAAGCGTCCTCTAAACCCATTTACCCCGGGCAGGAAGTTGTTGTATTCGTCGAAGGATCTGAGGAAATACATCTATCATCAGCGATTATCATCTCTTTGTCTGAAGACACCGCCCAAGTAGCCCACAATGCTCAAGGTGATGTTTCCGATGGTTCGACCGAGCTCCCGATCGACGTAACGCTAGAACAGATCGAGCCTGTAACCGGAACCACTTCACTGTTTGAACTTGCCGCGCGACCCTACGCAAATAAATACGTATTTCTTATGATGGGTGGTTTCCTGCTAGCCTTATCCATCGAGAAGTGGGGCCTGCACCGCCGGATTGCATTGCATACGATTCGCTTCATCGGCACCAATCCTATGCGTCTTATCCTTGGGTTCATGGTAGCGACTGCGTTACTCAGCATGTTCATTACCAATACCGCTTCAACGTTGGTGATGCTCCCCATTGCCATAAGTGTGGCAACCGTTCTGAAAGATCGTGGCAATGATGCTACGAAAATGACTCAATTCGCAACTTGCTTACTTCTCGGGATTGCATACTCAGCATCCATCGGTGGTTTAGCGACGTTTGTAGGCACGCCCACCAATTTGTTGATCGTTGAGACACTGAGTCAGGAAGGCCACGACATTAGCTTTGTCCAATGGATGATGTTCGGATTACCGCTGTCGCTGATATTTCTGTTTGTAAGCTGGCTACTCATGACACGATTGCTGTTTCGTCTGCAGGGACTGCAGATTGACGGCAGCAAAGATCTCATCAATCAATTGATCCATGACTTGGGAAAGATGGATAAGGCAGAGTGGCGGGTACTTATCGTATTCATTCTTACCGCCGCATTTTGGATTTTCCGAGATCCGATTACCAACTGGGAATGGCTTGTAGCACAAGTGCCCTTGATTGGCAGGGTGGACGACACAATTATCGCACTCAGTGCTGGGCTCGTTCTATTCCTGATCCCGTCGGGGACTGGTCAGGCGCTGTTAAATTGGCAAACGGCCGTGAAGTTACCGTGGCAGGCTCTGTTGTTATTTGGTGGAGGGCTGTCACTCGCCGCTGCTGTATCAAGTAGTGGCCTGGATCAACTCATTGGCAACGCGACACAAGAACTCTTCAGCGGTGGTGCTCCAATGTGGATCCTCATTATCGCAGTCACGACTGTTGTGATATTCCTTACAGAGTTTACGAGCAATACCGCGACAGCTGCGCTGTTTATGCCCATCCTGCTTGCAACCATCACCGGCGCGGAAGCGACCTCGGGAGTTGAAATCGACTCGATGCTTGTCCTTATTCCAGCCGGGCTTGCCGCGAGTTGTGCCTTTATGTTACCTGTAGCTACCCCCCCAAACATCATCGTATTTGGCAGCGGACATGTTTCGATCAGGCAAATGGTCAGAACGGGATTCCTGCTGAATCTCGTCGCAATTTTACTCATCCCGTTGCTGACATACTTCATCGGGCAATGGGTTCTGCAACCAGCAGCTTAAGGGTATTACCAGAGCATGACACAGTCATTAAAAAGCCATATCGTGATACCCGCTCGACTTCACTCGACCAGGTTGCCAGAGAAATTGCTTCTTGCAGAAACGGGCAAGCCATTGATCCAACACACGTATGAAGCTGCATCAAAGGCAAGTAAGCCCACTGGCGTTCTGGTCGCAACCGACCACCAGTCCATCCTGACAGTTGTGCAAGGATTTGGCGGACATGCAGTTATGACCGATCCAGATGCACCAAGTGGTACTGACCGTGTGGCTGAAGCTGCCACGACGATTCCGGAGGCGGATATCATTGTAAATGTTCAGGGTGATGAGCCTGACATTTCGGCAACTGCTATCGATCTGGCGATCGAATTACTGGAGTCAAATCCTGATGCAGTAATGTCAACACTTGCTACACCTATCCGCACACAACAGAAGCTGGAGGATCCTTCATGCGTAAAAGTGACAGTGGATTCCAATGGCTTAGCGATGTACTTCAGTCGCAGCAAAATCCCTCACCCACGTGAGTGGTCTGATGAGCTACTAGAACAAAATCCGCCAGTCTTCCTACAGCACGTTGGCCTGTATGCTTACCGTCGGGATTTCCTATTACAACTGTCCAAGCTACCCCAATCTATGTATGAGAAGGTTGAGAGCCTGGAGCAATTGAGGGTTTTATCGCTCGGTTATGCAATTTCCGTGGGGGTGATTAACGAAACAGCAATCGGGATTGATACGCAAGCTGACTATGACGAATTTGTCAGCCAATATCGAAATCGTTAAAATGTCTAAGTGCTTAACCGGAATATGGAACAACCTGAAAGCACATCCTTTCACCGGTATGGGTAGCCTCAGTGCGATTCATCCCAAAAAGGACGCAAAGATCTGAGAATAATAATTCCAGAGTCTTGAAATCCGGTGAAAAATGAACATGATTAGAGGCTTGGAATTCACGGATGGACCCACATGATGTGGGAAGCAGCGAACGGATGAAACGCTGAGAGATAAGTATGACCAAACATATTTTTGTAACCGGTGGAGTCGTTAGTTCCCTCGGTAAAGGTCTCACTAGTGCCTCGATTGGCCTTCTGCTTGAACGTCACGGATTGACGGTCAAAATGCAGAAACTCGATCCGTATATCAATGTAGACCCGGGAACAATGAGTCCCTACCAGCACGGCGAAGTCTACGTGCTTGATGATGGCAGTGAAACAGATTTGGATCTGGGCCATTACGAACGATTCACTCACAGCCCGCTTACTCGTGATTCAAACTATACGACAGGGCAAATCTACCTGTCGGTAATTGAAAAGGAACGCCGCGGCGAATTCCTGGGTAAGACCGTTCAGGTGATTCCACACATCACCAACGAAATCAAAAATTGCATCCATAAACTCGCTGATGACGAAACCGATGTTGTCATCACTGAAATCGGCGGCACGGTCGGAGACATCGAATCGCAACCGTTTCTCGAAGCGATTCGTCAATTCTCGCTCGACGCTGGAAAAGAAAACTGCTTATATATCCATCTCACCTTGCTCCCTTACCTGAGAGCAGCCGGGGAATTAAAAACCAAACCAACCCAACACAGCGTTGGCATGTTGCGTGAAATCGGTGTCCAACCTGATATCCTCATTTGTAGAACCGAACAAGAGATTTCACATGAAGAACGCGAAAAGATCGCGCTGTTCTGTAACGTGCCACTTGAATCGGTCATCGAAGAAAAGGATATGGAGTTTTCGATTTATGAAGTGCCAATCGCACTTCGCGAACATAAACTCGACGAATTAATCGTCTCAAAAATCGGATTACCCAAGAACGAGCCGAACATCGATGATTGGCATGAATTATTGCATGACATGCGCAACCCGGTTCATGAAGTAAATATCGCAGTCGTCGGTAAATATGCAGAACATAAAGATGCATATAAATCGATATACGAGTCACTCGATCACGCAGGGATTCGAAATCGCGCACAAGTGCGGATCGTTCCTATCCTTAGCGAGGTAATCGAACAGGAAGGCGCCGAGCGTCTATTAAGCGGATTTGACGGCATTTTAGTTCCCGGTGGATTTGGAAACCGTGGAATCGAAGGAAAGATTCAGTCCATCAAGTATGCCCGAGAACGAAATATTCCATACTTCGGTATTTGCTTGGGAATGCAGACAGCATGTATCGAATTTGGACGAAATGTCATCGAACTCGAAGATGCTCATAGCACGGAATTCGAAAGGAATACGCCCCATCCGGTGATTTGCTTGTTGGATGAGCAAAAGAACATCACCGATAAGGGTGGCACAATGCGTCTCGGTGCTCAACCATGCATCCTGAAAGACGAGAGCCAGGCTAAACAGTGCTATGAAGCCGAAGAAATCTCTGAACGACATCGTCATCGATATGAATTTAACAATCAGTATAGACAACAGTTTGCTGCACACGGCATGGAAGTAACCGGTACAAGCCCCGATGGAATGCTACCGGAAATCGTTGAAATACCGGATCACCCATGGTTTGTCGCTGTACAATTCCATCCAGAATTCAAATCCAAGCCAACCGGTCCTCATAGGCTCTTTAACGGCTTCATCGCTGCAACGGTTGAACGTCGCAAGATCCGCGGTGACAATGAACCCAAGCCAGAAGCTTGGGAATCACTACTCGACTAATCCTGTGATGGTGTCGCTCAGCGAGCATCACTTAGAATCATTCTTTCGCAGCAGAGAGTTATTCCTTTGCATTGGCTGCTGCGCCCTTTTACAAAAACGTGGAGATACCTATGACCGATGATCAACTCGATAACGATCTCGCTGAAGAAAATAACCCTTCAAACGAACAAGTAGATGAACAGCCTGTGGAAGACATTAGTGCAGCAGCGGATGATGAGACTGCAGAGGATTACCATGTTGAGACACCCGAGGAGAACTCCGAAGGCTCCAATGAACCCGATGAATCCGATGAACCCACTGTCCCGGAAGCAGAGGCGTCGGTAAGTGACGACTCGGTGGAAACAACGAATGACGCATCTAGCGATTCGGCTGAAGACGAAGAGAGTACTGAATCGCATGAACAACCGCAGCAAGATGACGATGCCAGCGCCGCTGATGAAATGCCTATCCCGCCAGCTTCATTTGATTTACTTGTAATGACGCACGCCAGCCAGGCGATGTTGGCAATGGGTTTTATGCCTGATCCAACAACCGGTGAAATGGTAAAGAATCTCAAACTAGCTGGTCATCACGTAGACATGCTGGGAATCCTGGAAGAGAAAACTAAAGGGAACCTGACGGAAGCAGAAGCTGCAATGCTTGAAAACTCTCTTCATCAATTGAGAATGGCATTTGTTCAGGCAAAGTCAGAGACAGCATAAAGGCTGCAAACGGATATTGTGAGTGACACCACATCAAGGGAATCGAATCAACCTGAACCGGTTGTAGATGATTTGGACGCCTATAAGCGTACCGGTCTTAAGGTACGTAATTTTCCACAATCACCGGGCGTGTACCTTTTTAAAGATTCGGCTGGTCGTGTCATCTACATTGGCAAAGCAACGAACTTGCGGTCTCGTGCAGGTAGCTACTTTTTAAAGGCCGCCATCGAGGATGCCCGCACGGCATACTGGATTCACGAAGTTTGTGATGCAGACTTCATCGAATGTGAGAGCGAAGTAGACGCACTGCTCGTCGAGTCGCGGTTGATTAAGGACATTCAACCGCGTCATAACAAAATACAAAAGGACGACAAGACATTTCCATATTTGGTCGTTACCACACGTGAAGACTATCCACGCGTCGAAGTTACCAGAGATCCTCCATCGAAAAATGCAAAGCTGTTTGGTCCGTTCACGAGTGCCGGCGCACTCAATGGAGCGATTACCGTGCTGCAGCGCATTTTTAAGTTTCGCACATGCTCACTCGATATACAGGCGGATGACGAAAAGTGGAAATGGTATCGTCCGTGCCTACTAGCTTCGATTCAACAATGTACTGCACCGTGCAATCTACAAATTTCGCCGGACGAGTATGCCAAGGATATAAAACGGCTGAAGTTGGTGCTCGATGGTCAAAAGACCAAGTTGCTGCGTGATATGAAGACTGAAATGAAAGAAGCCTCTGAGCAACTGCAATTTGAAAAGGCAGCCCGACTGCGTGATGAAATCCATCTACTTGAGACGTTAGACCGACGCGGAAATCTGGAAGACCACGCCCAGCCGGAAGTATTCTTTACGGACCCTAAAAAGGGTCTGGCAGGACTAAAAAAGGCGCTCGGATTAGAAGAGACACCACGTACCATCGAAGGCGTGGATATAGCACACCTCGGTGGCACGGAAACCGTCGCAAGCCTTGTGCAATTCATAGATGGGCTACCCTTTAAACCCGGCTACCGTCGCTACAAAATTCGAACCGTAGATGGCGTCGATGACTTTCGTAGCATCCACGAAGTCGTTGCACGTAGATTTAAGCGACTGACTGAACAAGGCGACCTCTTTCCTGATTTATTATTGATTGACGGCGGTAAAGGGCAACTAAGCGCGGCGGTGGCGGCATTTCGCGAACTAGATATTTCTCCTCCTCAAATGCTCTCTATAGCAAAGAAAGAAGAGTTGCTCTACAGACCTGGTGATCCTGAGCCTATTAAGTTGAGCAAGCACTCCTATGCTCTGCGATTGTTGCAATATGTTCGAGATGAATCACATCGATTTGCACAGCATTACCATCACATGCTCAGGCGCAAACGCACATTGGACGAATAACTGCTATGGGTTTAATTATTGGTGTAGACGAAGCAGGTTATGGGCCTAATCTAGGACCACTTGCAGTCTGTGCCACAGCATGGCGCATTCCATCCGAGTTAAATTCAGACAACCTAACCAAAATAATTCCGCAAATAACTGCTGAACGTCCTAGTAAAGATGAAATCCAAATTGCTGACTCGAAGGTCATGTATAAGCCTGGCAGCGGAATCGAAACTCTTGAGAACACAGTACAGGTAATGTCGAGAGTCTCCGGGTTTCATTTGGAACTTGCAAGTGATTGGCACAGCTGGATTGCGAGATTCGATCCTCAGTGGACAAATCAAACCGTTGAAGTCCCATGGTTTCATGGCGATCGGGAGTTACCGGTGCCGTCCAATCCTGACGTG
>JAKUOW010000035.1:18522-28049 GCA_022451045.1 Pirellulales bacterium
AAGTGATTCGATTACCGCAAGCCTTGCACAATGTGGCATTGAATTAATTGATATCGAAATGAACCTGATTCCCGCCAAGCGATTTAACGAATTACTGAAAGTGAATAACGGTAAGGGTGAATTACTCTCCAACGCTTCTGCAGCCTTAGTTAAATCACTTCTCAATAGAATTTCAATCGACGCAGAGGAACCAGTCCTAGTTCACTTTGATAAGCACGGAGGACGCAATCAGTATCTCCCACTGCTGATGCAGACGTTTCCCGACGTGTTTATTCAGATTATACGAGAGGGTCGTGAGATGAGTGAGTATCGTTGGGGAGATGGTGCCGGACTTGGGGAGGGAAATATCCAGTGTCGATTTGTTGCCAAAGGCGATCGATTCTTACCAGCAGCATTGGCTAGCAACTTTGCGAAATATGCACGGGAATTGGCGATGATGTCATTCAACACCTTTTGGAGACAGAAGGTAGCCGATTTAAAACCGACAGCCGGATATCCTGTTGATGCCAAACGATTCAAGCAAGAAATTGAAACGGTGCAACGTGATCTTGGTATTTCCGACGATATCATTTGGCGTCAACGGTGAATATGCTTTCGTCGCCTGGCATCGCGCACATCCCGCATTCAATTCCTGCGTCGCCTAAAGGCTCTTTCGAATATGGTGCGGTTGAGACACCGCCCATCTACTAACCGCAACTCCCGTCACCATTAGCGCAAAAACAAACGGCCTAATCCACGGTGACAATTTGTTGTAGCTTCCATGCCACGTTAATCCGATCCCTGGTTTATCTGTGTCCCGACAAAATCACCTGGGCAAGATTATCAAATCCGTTCAGTCACAATGGGCTTAAGCCGCTTGCAGCGCTGTCTTTGAATTGACTTATGAATGTATTTCCGCAAACCTCCACAAAACTGGCTGGCAGTCTATGAAACAGGACGCGTCCAATCGAAGTCTCCTGCAACACTAGCCGTTTGGATTAGTCCCTTAATCCGCACGATGCCGCAAGCCTACTCAGACAGCTGCGTAAGTAATGATCGAAATTCCGGCATACGATCTTCTAGATAAGAGACCCACGCCGGAGGATTCCAAATCTCGACACTTATTGCAGCTCCCACGACAAACACCGGATCACCTGGGGCAACCCCCAGGAATTCCCGGAATCCTTCCGGGATAACCAAGCGCCCGCGACCAGCCAGTTGCACTTCGCAATGGCGAGTCGAAAGCAATCGTCCAAGCGTCAACAAGTCGTCGACCTGCCCGCCGAGCTTCCCCGCATCCACCTTGTCCGCCACCCAATCGACGGCCTCGTCGAGTTGACCTTGCCACGGGGTGGAGTTGTATAAACCCAAACACCCCGGCCTCTCCTTAGCAAGTACTAGTTCCGACCCCTCTTTGTGTAGTTGGTCGGCCAACTCTGGTGGTATCGATAACCGGTAACGGTCATCAATTGTGCGGCGAAATTCACCGAGCAGTATTTCGGAGTCAGACACGACAAATCCCGGGTGTTAATCCACTGAATAGCCACGTTGCCTCCTTGCTTATGCATCTCAATACTTAAAACAGCCTGATCAACATAAATGGGCAACTAACCCACAGTATAATTAACAATTAAACTGTTTTGGGTATGTTTCCCACAAAAGAGAGTTTAAGGATTGCATTTTAACTTGCAAGCCTTTTTCAAAGAATTTACACAGATTTCACAGAAGTATTCCTGATCCGTCATGTGCCAAACGCTGACGGCTAACTTAGCTAAAGAGAGTGACGGCTTTTCGTACGGCAGCAGTTAGAGCCGCGACGTCTTCTTCGGTGTTGTACAGATAGAAGCTACACCGAGCACTTGCAGGAATTCCAAGCTTTGCATGAAGTGGCATCGCACAATGATGACCTGCACGTATTGCGACACCTTGTTGATCTAGCGCAAACGCCAAGTCCTGAGGATGAATCCCATCTACTACGAAAGACACAATCCCCGTCTTTTGTGGAGGCTCCGGCCCCAGAATAGTCAGACCCGGGATTTCGATGAGTTGACGGTGAGCCAATTTGCACAACTGCTGCTCGTGTGCATGAATGGCATCTAACCCGACCGAATCCAGATAATCCAACGCCACAGGAAATGCCAATGCCTGTCCGATAGCAGGTGTACCCGCTTCAAATCTGGTTGGTATGGCAGCTGGAACATAACCATCGACCGACACGCTGTGAATCATGCTCCCACCGCCAAGCACAGGCTCCATTTCTTCAAGCAACGACGCGCGTCCGTACAGTACCCCAAGACCATTGGGACCGAGCATTTTATGTGCACTAAAGGCAACGAAATCCACACCCAAGTCAGCGACGTTTAATTTCATATGAGGCGCTGACTGAGCAGCATCCAATACGGTGATGGCGCCGACAGCATTGGCGAGTCTCGTCAGATCTCCTACCGGATTGATCGTTCCAAGCACATTGGACGCATGAGCGAACGCAACCACTTTTGTACGGCTTGATATAAGGTCCTCAGCAGCTTCAAGATCCAAGTGACCGGATTGATCAATCGGAACGAATTTCACAACCGCGCCGGTTCGCTCTGCTAATTGTTGCCACGGGACGATATTGCTGTGGTGTTCCATCTCAGTGATAACGATTTCGTCATTCTCGCCAAGATGTTTATCGCCCCACCCTCGAGCCACAAGATTAATCGATGCTGTTGTACCACTGGTAAACACGACTTCACGATTATCTGATGCACCGATGAACTGCTGCACTCGATCGCGAGATTCTTCGTAACGATCGGTTGCAACATCGCTTAACCAGTGTGCACCGCGGTGCACGTTGGAATAACACTCCGTATCGATTTGTATTTGAGCATCTATAACCGACTGTGGCCGGTGTGTACTAGCACCGTTATCCAGATAGGTTAGCGGTTGTGATCCGCGCACACGCTGGCTCAGGATAGGGAATTCCTGTTTATAGGCATGGGGATCCATACGTGCAGGCCTTGAATCTCTCGGTTATTCGTTACCTGTTCAGTCTATTTTGAGACGAATCTTCGTACTAGTACGTTAAAAACATGCAGCAGCCTATTGAGGCTGCTTCGTCTTATAGAATTCCTGAACGACATCGCGTTGGTAAACTGTTTTTAGCACATGCGGTCGGATTTGCTGCATGTGCTGCTGCGCCTCTTGTGGACTCATGTTGGTATTGTCGAGCAACCAACACATCACCACCGTTGCACTTCTGCCCCGCCCTGCCTTGCAATGAACGTAGACTCCTTTTCCATCATTAATCTGGGCATTGATATATTGCACAGCCTGTTGCACATGCTCAAGCGATGGTGGAGTGAAGTCAACCGTTGGCACACGCAACTGGTCAATGCCATGCTCATCGTAATGCTCGATGGGTCCGGAATATTCATTGCACGTGTTCACGACTGCACGTATTCCTTCGTCATGCAGTGGCTTCACGTGGCGTTTCATGGGTAGTGCTCCGATGATCAGATGTTCATCGATTCGATCCCACCAATTCCGCCAACTGAAAATCCTGCAGAGGATCTGGTTGTACCACAAGGTCGGATAAAATAGCAGATATGCAATTAATGACCGCATTTGAATTTCGCCTATTTGAATAAGACTCGACCGAGTGTGGTTCGGGTCCCTCTGGTTAGTCTAGCTGAGCAGCACATTGTGCAGCGATACCACACAACTCCAAGGATCGTTCTGAGGACGGTCCTTCCGCAATGGCACGCACGATAGGCTCTGTGTTACTTCCTCGCACTAAGAGCCATTCACCATTTGGCCACGTGATTTTCAAACCGTCCTGTCGCGATTGTTCTTCGTTGGAAAACTGGGCAGAAAGGAGATCCAATAAAAGTGCAACGCGACTGGGCTCCACAGGGATTTTCGTTTTCTCGATGGCCAGCACTGGCAATTCCGAAACGATTTGTGAAACGGATGCCGCTTCGCGTGTCATCAAGTCAAGAATTCTGACCATTCCCACAAAACTATCCCGGATGTATCCAACAGACGGGTCAATTGGCCCGCCATTTCCTTCCCCACCAAACACCGCGTTCACTGCATCCATCTGCTCTACGACGTTTGCCTCGCCAACCGCAGATTCATAACAGGCAACTCCAAACTGCTCGGCAATCAATCTGTTAATGCCACTTGTTGCGCAATTCACAACCACTGGGCCTGACAAAGACGGTAACGCAGACTTGAGGCATAACGCCATCGTCAGCTCTTCCCCGATATAATTCCCCTGTTCATCTAGAACAGCAAGGCGATCCGCATCAGGATCCTGACAGAATCCAATATCAAATCCACCGTCAATCACGTTGCGCCCCACATGCAACAGGTTTTCACGTGTCGGCTCAGCACCATGTGCAAATGCACCGTTCGGTTCGGCTCCCAATATAGTCACATCGCATCCAAGGTCTGAAAGTAGTTGTCTGCCTAATGGTGAACCTGCACCATGATTGCAATCTAAAAGTACTTTAATACCCTTTGACCTGATAGAGTCTGCGTCGACCGAAGCCATCAATAAACGAATATGTTCAGAGCGGGTGTCATCAAGTTCACTAGTGCTTCCGCATTTTACACCTACCACGTAATTCTTCAATTCATACCCCCGCAACACCTGTTGACCCTGTTGTTGGTTCAGAATCCGCCCACGAGATGTGTAGAGCTTCATACCGTTGTATTCCGCAGGATTATGACTCGCGGTAATCTGAATAGCCCCGGACAACTGCAAATGACGAATCAACACACCTACAGTTGGTGTGGCGACAACACCACCCAGCAACACGTCAAAGCCTGCACGACTCAGACCATCTGCGACTTGTCTTGCAATCTCCGCACCACCTGCTCGGCCATCGCGTGAGACGAGCACTGCGGCACGTTCCGCACCGTCATCTAAGGATGCATCGAGCCATGCTGCGTATGCAGCCGTGTAATCATCGATGACTTGAGACGTAAGGCCGCTGCCGGTAATACCGCGCAAGCCACTAACGCTAATAAAAAGAGTAGAAGACATTGATTCCCTGAGCACTCGCTAATGTATGTGCAATAGAGCGGTTTCCGGTTTGCGCCGCGTTTGATCTTCGGAGGGCAACAACCGACTGATTTTCACTACCCAGATGTCGCCGCGTCTGGGCACACGCATCGCTAACTGACTCCACCGGATGGCACACTCAATTGTCCAGGTCGACTCCGTCTGACCTGCAGCAATAAACCACTCTGGATTCCAGGCAGCATCCCCAATTCTGGAATCTGCACATCTACCTCGATGATCAATCACGAGTTGCTGAAAAGTAGAGTAGTCCCGGTCAGAATCTAATTCCAAAACGATTCGGTCGGCATCGATTAGATTCTGATCATAGGATCTCTCCGTCGTAACCGGACCATATGCTTCGGATTCTCTTTTCGCACACTCTATGCCAACTATCAAATACTCTTCGTCCCAGTAAAACTGCACACGCTGCGATTGTGAATCGAGTGCAGATTGTTCCCAGATCGACTCCGATAGCTCTCCGTCAAGCACTGGTCGTTCGGAAGTGAACCTAGCCGAGATGAGCTTACCCATGTTCGATTTAAGCGAGTTCTTAATCCCAACTTCATCAATGGCTGCTTGAGACCATGCTGCATGCCGTGACTCCGGATCTACTGGATTAAACAACTGTCTTGATTGCCATATCCGTAGATACTTAGCAGCATTGTCACTTGCACCAACTTTGGACTGCACTCTCAACAATGGTATTCGCACCCTCAGATCCATGGACAATTCAGGTAGATTTCGTTTCATGTGCACAAGCAAATCCAGGGCTTCCTTGAAAAAGTCGCGTTCAATCAACTGAAACTGTTCAAGGTATGTATTAACAGATCCGGTTGCTGGCACTCCCGGTTGGTTCTGGTTGCTTCCCAGAGCCGGTGACGTTTCGACTGTAGCAGAAGCTCTAACCACATTGGATTGTCTTGAGTCCTTGAAATCGCTGATACCACTTTGAGTTGCCGCATGTGCGAATTGCATCATCAGCTCACTACTTGTGTACATGCGTATCAAGCTTAAATAGGCTCGCTCGGTAAAGGGATGTCCTGCATACTCGTGCAAGATTAAGTGATTAACCCGCATTGCATGTAAGTACTGGTGCTGGCGCTCAAGTCGTATTGCCAAATACGACAACCGGTCAATCGCTGTCAGTGCATCCAATCCCTTCAGAATGTGGCCGAGTTCCCCGATTAATTTCTGTAAATCGTTGCCCGCGAATGCGTTATCGATAATCCGATCGACTGTGGTCCGATATCGAATCGACTGAAGTGTCGAGTTAGAGATTTTAGCTACTTGAACATCAGCATCTCGCCGCAGCCGATCTCCTTTGAGGTATGAAATCCCAGTCATCATTCCCCGTCTGGAAACCAATTGAATAGGCTCTGAAGTTGATTTATGACTCAGCAAGTCAAAATTCAACTTGTCTGGAATTAATGTCTCGACGGTAGTGTTATTCTCCCATCTGGATTAACAACTATATCCCCGCAGCGTATCCGAAATTGCCGGAGCCACCTGCTCAGACCTGAAACTAATGCTGCCCGTATTCGGTTTCTGTTGGTAGACCTTATTTACTCGCCATGAATGCAGGCCTGCTACCTGTAAAGCGGGCTGCTCAAGTTCCGCACGTTCAATTGCAGCGTCGACAAGTTTCAGGAATTCCTTAGAAGCACTGTTACCCGCCACAACAAGCACTTCTGGACGCCAGGTAAGAATATGCTGTGTGATACGTTGGGTTAGCTGGGCCCGAGTCTCAGGATTAAGGCGATCTACTGCCTCAATCCGCTCGTTAGATAGCTTGTTGAATGAGGTTCCTCCTGAATGAACAACCGCAGATCTCGTACGACTTGACTGGGTAATCGAGACGTCTTCACTCAAACCCAGCACAGTTACTCCAGAAATGTAACCACGGTTCGCGGCATGTTCGGCAAGCAACTCAAATGGAATCTGCTGTTCATTTTCACAAAGGATACTCAGTGCTAACCGACTAGCACCTGATCGCATTATTCGCCAGGTACGACCGCCATCACTTGACGCGAGTATGCGTCCAAGATCACCAACGGCAAAACCCAACTGTTCATCCACGAATGTCAAGGCTCGAATCGGCACCGTGGATTGCGTATACATAGGTTGCCAACTGGCACCGGCATCGCTCGATTTTAAAATCACGCTTCCAGGATTTCCTGCAATCCAAATAGTGGAGCCAACCTGAGCAATCGTATTCCAGTGAAATGACTCAAACCCACTGGGCAGTCCGCCGCTGGCCGGTTGACTCCACGCTGCTCCGGTGGTCCTGGTTTGAAGCAACAAACCATCATCACCGACAAGCCAACCGTCAGTTTCAGAAATCATTTCAACTTGATTCACCGATGATGGTCGCGGAGGCAGCAAATCGGTTCTCACCAAATCTGTTTCCACACTTCCCAGACGACCGGTCACTCCCCCAAGGATTACTTTGGCACGGGAAAATCCCATTGCCGTCCACGATGTGGATGTAGATCCGCCGACCGTAATCCATGTGTTTCCACCGTCACGTGTCCTGAAGACTCCAGATGCATAAAGCGGTGAGCCATTTCCGATTGCCCACCCCTGATCAATCGACATCATTCGAATTTGATTTAAGTTTGGCAGTGTGCCATCATCCACACGGTTCCAGGTTATGCCACCATTGGTTGTTTTTAAAACAACGCCAGAAGTAAAAGTTGACCCTGCATGGTGCCATCCCCCCGCTATCCAACCAGTTGTTCTATTTACGAAGTGAACGGAATTGAGTTGACATGTCACCGGACAATCCGAAAGTCGCCAACTTGCACCGCCATCCTGCGTTTTCCATATCACACCACGATCACCGACTGCCCAACCGTGAAGCCTATCAACAAAGCAGATATCCTGAAGTGCCGCATCTGATAGTGAATTCACTCGCGATGGACGAGGCGACTCCACAGCGTTGGCATAGGAATTAGTGAGAAGCGTCAGCAAGCAGGCGAATGTAAATCGCCAAGCCTTGCACACCGGTGTTCCATTTCTGAACATTTAATTGAAATACCGCAGGAATCCTACGACCTCTACAACGAAGATCTACTCAGCAAGTCGGTGAGAATTCTAGTGAATCTGCGTGAATGAGCCAACTGCAGACTTTCACCGAATCATGTGTAATTAGCGCCCATCTGACCTTGAATCGATGTAGTGCCACATACGTTGATTTGGTACTCTTCCCGCTCAATTCCGAATTACCATTGCCGCAGGAATATGCGAAATGAACCGAATCTTACCGCGAATGAATGCTGTTATCACGTCGTGTGTTGCCCTCGCAGTAGTCTGTTTTACGCAAACTGCATCGGCACAGTTCCCGTTTGATTCCCTTTTTCCATTCAGTAAAGTCGATGCCGATCCTGGCAAGGACTACAAGCTCACAGAAGATGACGGACCATGGCTGATTCTTGCGTGTACATTCAGAGGCGCTGGTGCGGAATCACAAGCAAAGCAGTTAGTCTATGAATTGAGGAAGAATTCTCAACTGGAAGCCTATACGCTTTACCGGTCGTACGATTTTACTGGCACTGTATATGGCCGTGGAGTCGATCAAAACGCAGCACCGGTCAAAATGAAATATGCAAACGAACGCCGTTTCAATGAAATTGCAGTGTTAGTTGGCAACTTTGAAGAGATCGGAAGCAGTGATGCACAAGAAACGCTCAAGGTACTTAAACACCTGCATCCACAATGCCTGCAAGTAAACAAAGGCGGATCAACTTCTCAGGTGTATGCATTCTTCAGAGAAGTCCAACGACGTATCAACCTTACACCGGGAAAACATGAACGGGGCCCGATGGGCAAAGCGTTCTTCACTCGCAACCCACTTCTTCCCGCAAGTTACTTCGAGCAACAGGGCGTCGACCCCTTTATTCAGCAACTAAATGAAGATGTGCAATTCTCGTTGCTTGACTGCCCGGGAAGATTCACCGTACGCGTTGCCAAATTCACCGGTAATGTCTCGTACAATATTCAAAAGGGATTCAACGCGGAACAGAAACTTTCAAACAAGTTGGTCGTCGCTGCTGAAAACGCTCATAAGCTGACCATGGCGTTAAGGGCGCAAAACATTGAGGCGTACGAATTTCATGACCGAACTTCGAGCATTGTCACGGTTGGCGCATTTAAAAACGTAGGTACGCGTCAATTCAACGGCAAACTGCAGCTCGACCCTCGCATTCAGGGAATCATTAATGCTTACAAAGCGCAACGGCAATTTGCTCCGGGTGCTACACAGGTTTCAGTCAAACCAAAACGACTTGCTGGAATTCCGTTTGACGTAACCCCAGAACCCATTCCAGTTCCGGGGCAGTCGGTATCATCAAGCTTTGCCAGAAGCCGCTAACACTTGTTCAGCAACAACTCGATCATCGGTGGCGGACTGAACCTCAACATCGACCAGTTGTCCTACAAGTGCATCACCTCCCGCTAGTTCTACGGGAGCATATCTGCAAGAAGTACCTGTCACAGATGG
>JAKUOW010000350.1 GCA_022451045.1 Pirellulales bacterium
GTAACCACGACCAACACCACGTTAGAACGGCTAGGTGTGTTACAGAACACAACTGGTTATTTCGGGCATCGAGGCTGGGGACTAGGTTGGGGACTGGGATGTACATTAGGTGCTCAGCTTGCATGGCCGGATCGCCCTGTACTGGGAATCCTCGGCGAAGGATCTGCCATGTATGGAATTCAAGGGCTATGGTCTGCTGCGCGTTACAACATCCCGGCAACATTCTTAATCTGCAACAACGCACAGTACCACATCCTCAAAGTTTGCGGCCAAACAATGGGATTGCCTCAGGCCAGTGCCGGGGAATTTGAGGGACTTGATCTCGTTCAACCAGACCTGGATGTCGTGGCAATCGCCCGAGGATTCGGTGTGGAAGCCATAAGGGTAAATAAAGCGAGCGAAGTAAGTGATGCTCTGCGCGATGGGCTCGCGTCGGATAGACCACTACTCATTGACGTACCGATTACTCGGGAAACTAAAAGCGAACTCAATTATGGCTAGTGACTTACTCTTTGAAGTCGCCCGCGGTCACGATGATCAGCTTCTCAGGTTTAATATACTTTCGCAGCATCGAATTGACTTTCTCGACGTCAAGTTCCGAAATGTTTTGCTCGAGGTCTTTCGTCGACTGGATATCACGATCAGCCGATAGCAGCGACGACCAGAGTCCCAATAGTCCATCATCCGATGATCGTGACACCAGATTACTTTGGAGAATGGAAGTCTTCGCACGGTCAAGTTCATCCTGAGTGATTCCATCTTTCAGGAGTCGCTTTAACTCTTCATCGATTGCTTTGACAACCTTAGGGGAGTTTTCAGGGTTTGAAATAGCATAGATCATCAAACGGCTGAGGTTTTCCTTTGGATAGCTGCGATACATCGAGGCGATTCCGTATGACAAACCGTCCTTTTGGCGGACTCGATCGGCAAGACGTGACGATAGTGAACCACCGCCCAGAATGTGATTGCCAATTACCAGTGACGGATAATCCTCGTGCATACGACCGACGGGTATCTGCATGGCTGACAGATACATCGAGTTTTTCTTGTCCGGAGTAATGATCTTTTCGTGGCTGCCAGGAATCTCCAGGAATGCCTGCCGTGGAATACGGGAATACTTCTGAGTTGAACCCAAATCGGCAATTGATTCATCGATAGCCTGCTTTACAGCTTCTGACTCGAAATCGCCTACGACGATTAATTCACCATTGGAGTTGTCAAGGAATTCATCGTAGATGGCTTTGACATCACTAAGCTGCAGTTCCTTGAGCTCTTCCATCTGTTGTTCATAGGTATGCTGAGCCCGAACATCGTCATTGTCATATGGAAATAGCTTACGCGTGACGAGGTTAACGGCTAGTTGTTGCGGGTCTGTACTTGCCGCTTCTAGCAATGCCACTCGTTGTTGAACCAGTACTTCGAATTCTTC
Organism: Pirellulales bacterium; assembly: GCA_022451045.1. GTDB lineage: Bacteria > Planctomycetota > Planctomycetia > Pirellulales > Pirellulaceae > UBA11883. The sequence goes on from JAKUOW010000350.1 coordinate 1,430, forward strand.
TTCCGGAAATACCGGATCCTGAAGAATCTGTTTAGCGATATCCAGTGTTGCAGCCAGATTTTCCTGCTTAACCTGGATGGACACTGAAAGCGTTCCCAAGCCACTCGATACGCTCAGAGACGCACCTAGCTTGTCGAGAGCATCCTGAATCTGCTGGTGATTCATGGTTGAAGTACCGCGTGACATCACATTGCCGAGATAGCTACACGCTGCTTCACGTCCTTTAAGACTCTCCAAATCCCCGAACTTCAAATTGAGGCTGAGTACAACCATTTCGCCCCGCGATTTCTTGGGAAGTAACGCGACCTGCACGCCCTTGCTAAGCGTGGTGAGAGTTGTACGCTTCTCAATATTGTCAAGAGTATTCTCAAAGCGTTCGCCTGCGGCGATCGTTTTACGTCCCTGATAATCCTTGACCATATCGGCGATGCTTGGCGCCGCTGGGATCTTAACGAGTTGTGGTTCTTCCGTTGGAATGAACATGCCCACGGTACGATTACTTTGTCGCAAATACTGCTTAGCAACGCGTTGCACATCCTCTGCAGTGACTTTTTCAATGCGATCGCGATAGAGGAAGAACAGACGCCAGTCACCTTGTGCAGCCCAGTTGCTTAACTGAACAGCTAATCCGGTGGTATCTGCAAGTTCTTTCTCTCGTTGTGTAGCGACTTGTTGGAGGACTCGCTCAACTTCCTCATCTGAAACGCCTTCATCACCGATCTTTTCGATTTCAGCAAGCATCACGTCGCGTACTTTTTCGACGTTTTCGATTTCAGCTGCTTGAGAATAAAAGAGCATCATTCCAGGGTCATGAAGTGCATAGGTACCGCCGGTAATTGAGCTGGCAATTTTCGGTTCGACGAGTGCCTTGTACAATCGGCCAGCCGGTTCGATGGCAAGAATGTAGCTCAAAACATCGACGGCAGCGAAGTCAGGATGTGCCCCCGATGGTATGTGGTACGTTACGCCGGCATAAGCAGCACTTCCCACGCGACGAAGCGTGATGCTCTTTTCGCCGTCTTGTGCAGGCTCATCGGTGTAGGTAGTAGGGAGTTTTCTTGTTGGCTTTTCAATGGCCCCGAAGTGTTTGGCGATGTAGCCAAGCGCTTTCTCTTCATCGAATTGTCCGGCTACAATCAGCAACGCGTTATCCGGTTGGTAATACTTGCGGTAAAACGCACGTAGATTTGGAAGCGGTACACGTTCGATATTGCTTCTATTTCCAATAGTGGATTTGCCGTAGTTATGCCAGTCAAACGCTGCTGCATTCATCTTCTGCATCAGGATACGCGTCG
>JAKUOW010000351.1 GCA_022451045.1 Pirellulales bacterium
TTTATTGCCGATGTCATCAGTTTCTCCGTGAACGACCCCACCCTTGATGCCGGCGCCCGCCATCCAGCAAGAGAATGCATGTGGAGGATGTGCCCGACTCTTAGTACCCTTACCATCCTGAGCCCACGGTGTTCGACCGAATTCCGTACAGAAGATCAACAAGACATCCTGAAACAAACCGCGTTGCTTGAGATCCTGAATTAGAGCCGCTGCCGGCTGATCGACACGCTTTGCATACTTTTCGTGAGAGGAAATGTCTCTATGGGCGGCATCCCAATTGTCACGACAGGCACCAACGGCATCGATTACTTCAACAAATCGCACGCCGGCTTCGATCATGCGACGTGCCATGATTACTTGAGAGGCATACGACGTAGGGTTATCGGCTGATGCTCCGTACAAGTCAAACGTCGCTTTGGTTTCATTCGACAAGTCCATGATTTCGGGAGCTTCGGACTGTAGGCCGCTGGCTGTTTCGAATGAACTCATTCTGGCTCGGAGTTTATTGTCAGATTCGCGACCTACCAGGTGTTTCTTGTTGAATGAGTTCAGTAATCCAAGCTCCAATGCCTGCTGTTTGTCGGTCGAGGTTCGACCGAGATTGGCAATGGGTGTTTCACCGGGAGTGATTTGTACACCGGCATTTTTGCCTGGCAAAAATATAGAGTCCCAGATTTGCGGCCCTGCATATGGTCGATGTTCCGAAATGACAACATGTCCAGGCATGGAAGCGTTAAACGTGCCTAGGCCGTAATTCAACCATGAGCCAAGCGATGGCATCGCAAAGCCAGTGCTGCCCGTATGCAGTTGCAGTGTTGCTTCGCCGTGATCAATGTGGTCACAATTCATCGAGCGAATGAGAGCACATTCGTGCATTTGTTCGCGTATGTGGGGAAATAGGTCACTCACTTCAGTACCGCAATGCTGATTTGGCTTAAATGCCCAATTTGCAGCCTTCAGGTATCGGTCAAAATCTTTCCGTCCAAACTCATAACCAATCGATGTGTTGTGCTCAGTTGCGAGACGCGGTTTCGGATCAAACGTGTCCACATGAGAGTATCCACCCGACATGTAGAGGACGATCACTTGTTTGGCTTTGGGTGTGAAATGTGGTTGGGGCAGTTCTTTTCCCAATACTGCGGAACTGCCTGGCACTAACGCAGGAAAAGACGCGGCCGCCATTGCATGGCTCATGCGTTTGAGTGCATTTCGACGGCTGATATTGGAGGTGTAAAGTGTCACGAGATTAGTCAATAAAAAAGAACTGATTGCTGGTTAACAAGACCCTGCACAAAGCCGCATACTCCGGCGGCACTACAGTTTCCAGATCCCCCGAGATTGCCGGCGCTTTTCGATAAGCAAATAGAAATTGTTGGACTTCGTTTCGTTCGGATTCTGTTACCGATCTGCCGTAAATCCTTTTAAAGAGCCAGTCGATCCTTGCAACCTCTGTGTCAGCTTGTTTGATTGCAAGACCGGCCAAACTTCGTGATTGTTTCCGAATAAACTCCGAATTCATTAAGAAAAGAGCCTGCGCCGGACTTGTTGTTGATGATCGTTCGGCCGTGCTACTGTTCGTGTCGGGACTATCAAACAATCCGAGTATCGAATGCCGGAAGATGCGTTGTGTTATCAGGTACACGCTTCGGTGATTGTGATCGTATTCCTTATGGAATGGGTTGTTGAGGTTGTATCTAGTTTTGTACCAGGGGTCTAACGGGTGAGCACCTGGTTGCGATAATTCCAGATTGCCACTCGCAAACAGAATTGAATCGCGGATTGACTCTGCATCAAGCCGTCGTCTTGAAAACTTCCATAGCCATATATTTTCTGGATCGCTGGTCTGAGTTGCTTCGTTTCCGTCCAAACTGCTTAATTGGTATGTTTCCGTTAGCATGATCTGTCTATGGAGCTTTTTGAGTGACCAGCCGTCACGGATAAATGACTCCGCGAGCCAGTCGAGTAGCTCAGGGTGAGTTGGTCGCTCGCCTTGCCGACCAAAATTATCAAGCGTCTTAACGATCCCCTGTCCAAAGTGCTGTGCCCAGATTCGATTGACCAAAACACGAGCTGTAAGTGGATGACTGTCTTCAGTTAGCCATTGTGCCAGTTGCAGCCTTCCGGAACCATTCGCGATCTTCACCTCATCTGGCGGCGTAATTGTGGAGAGGAAGTGCCTGGGAGTGACTTCGCCATGATTCTCAGGATTGCCTCTCAGGTGGATCGGTGAGTCCGAAGCATCCCCTTCCCGGACGCTGAACACGAAATCGTATGGCGGCTGCTTACCAAGCTTGTCTTTTTCCTGAACGATCCAATTCAATCCGTGAAGCATGAGTTCGCGAAATTTACCTGATCGAAAGGCGAGGTGGGACTCGCGTTCGTTTTCCAATGCTTCAATCGACTTCCTGAGAGAAGCGATCGCATCGGTGTCCTTGTTCGCAGCACCTTCCAAATCGACAAGCATTGCCCTTTGTGATTTCAAGGCGGCGTCGGCTTTTTTGAATGCGTCGAGCGTTGGTTTGAGCCATGGTCGAAAGTGATTGTTGACTTGATACTCATATCTGGCGATCAGCTCCCAGTATTCGCTGGCTACTGTTGTTGAGCTGTTTAATAGGTCGTGTGGGTTGAGATTGAGAGGTGATTTCTCATCGGACATCCCCATCCACGGATAGACCGTACTGTTGAAGATGCCATAGATTCCGTAGTAATCTGCTGTGGGAATG
>JAKUOW010000352.1 GCA_022451045.1 Pirellulales bacterium
CGAGATTGCCCCACTAGGCCAAAAAAAAGAGCTGCACACTGGCCACTTTTCCGGGTCTATTCCTTCTGAATTGATTCGCTACGGTGACAATCAGGTCACCATCTCCGTAGATACGCTCCGCAGAAAATACCAAATCGAATGCAGGGATTTGGAGCTTGAAATAACGCCATGGGCATTACCGTATTGCCAGTATCGCGTGCCTATTGAGGTTGACGTTCCTGCTCCCGGATTAAACATCGTAGCGGTTAGCGAGAAGCAGATATCCACCGCCATCGGTGCTCACGAAGAATACCGTTTTGACCCTCAATTCCTGGCCTATAACCACCTGTTCGTTGCAAGCATTGACGAAGCCACCAACGAACACACCTTAGTACCAAATGCCGGCTTTGCGCTAATCACTCAGGCAAACAACCTAGCCGCAACCGATCCGGCATTACCCATTCCTACCGAGAAAGGGGCGTACTATCTACTTACGTACGATAGCGTCGGCGGCAAGTTTTCGCCCGCGCTCCCTTATGAACAGACATTTCCAGTAGGTACACCATCAAGGACTCATGCGTATATGAGTTCATATGTTCCACGCTTATTACCGAAGACGGCCACCACGCATGAATGTCTGCTGCAATCCGATGGCAGTGATCTCAAGCTGCTAATAAACAACTTGACAACGGCGTCTAATATTCGGATCCATAAAGTTGAAATCGCCTTAACGGCGCCCTTTGAGAACCAAGGTCGGCACAAGCTCTTTCTTTATTATCAACCGATGGGCGCGCACTACCTGAAGATTCCAAACAGGCGGCTTTCAGAGCGACCAAAAGCCGTGGCCGAAGTCCCCCAAGTAGGTGAATCGCAAAAGTGGCTCGGCAATACTCGATACAGACTGCCGACAGTTGACGGATTTGAACCGTGGTTTGCTGAAACGACCGTCAAGATTACACCGCAAACACCGTCACCTGCGCAATCGCGCAAGCGGATCACAATTACATCTGCTGCGAATGAATCACAGTCGTTTCAATTAGTCTTAAAGCCAAATATCGATTTTCAGATTGACGATGTGCGCATCTCATCGCTTAAACAAGGGCGAAACAAAATCACCAATGTAGAGGTTCACCAAGTCGACTATGTGCCGGTGCTCAACAGAGCCGTTATCAACCAAGTTACATTTCGTGGAACAATTGGTGATCCGTTAGTTCCGGTGAACTCTTTGAGCCGGAAAGCATCTGAAGGCAACGTGGCCTATTGGTTCACTATTCGCACACCAACTGGCACGCCACCCGGTGAATACACTGGAACCATCTCAATCCTCGGTTCTAAGGTCGCCGCAACGACCATTCCCATCTCGCTCGTTGTTAGCGACTTTGAACTACCCGAGTATTCTCCTTTTAAGTCACACATGGGTGGGCAATACATTGCAAAGAAGGGAGGCGGCGATGATGACATGCCCATCATGACGTATCACGGGGTCTCAAATAAGGAAGATATCCAGACACTTTCGAATAACTACTTTGAATTGATGAGTCGCGAGAAGTTTTACCCCAAAACGGTCGCGCTTTTCACTGAAATTGGCATGAAATGGAAAGCACCGCCGAAAGGTTTAAAAGTAGATGCTCCCAATAACTTCTTTGAGTTATACGACTGGGATTTCCGTGCATTTAATAAGCAAATGCGGCACTTTATTGATGGTTTGAAAGTAAACTCTGTCTGTCTGGCGCACACAAATCCCAGCATAAGCCACGTCTTTAAGCACCTCCCCGGTAAACCTGCAGATCCTATCCGATTCTATCCGGGACATACGACCATGGGATGGCAGACATTTCGCAACATGAATCAGGTTACGTACAAAACAAAGCCCGACGGCGCCTGGCATGACACCTGTTTAGAAGTCAGTGTCGAACAGTGGGATCGATTAGTGTTGGACTACTATCGTGCCATTGCGCGAAATTTGAAGAAACATGGCTGGCTCGACAAGTTTTACTATTTCATAGACGAAACATCCGGCACAGATCAAATCCTCCATTTGATTCGGTTACTCAAGAGTGATCCGGAGACGAGAGACATCCGTTTTGCACACTGCCTACAGGGTTATGAATCCCTAAGGCACATGGAAGACGGCAGGTATGCATTTGCAGATCTCATTACCCATGTGCCCCAAATCGACGAGAACTACTACCGCTGGGAAGACTACTATTTCGACGACTACGATTTCCCCCGAGATCGCGACCGCCTTTGGGGCTATGCAGCTTATAGCAGTCGACTAGGCATTAACGTGCCAGGCATGACGAATCGCCAGGTAGGCCTTGAACTGTTCCGCAATGGAGCAAGCGGCTACGTAATATGGGATACCTTTATGTGGGATCATCCATATGGAATGGAAGACGATCCCAAGAACCCTTGGCAAGAACCATATGCTCGCTTAGCTAATGGCGCGCTGAGCTATTTTTACACACCCAAACGTGATGGCTTACCAGAGGCACCGGACTTCACCGTTACACCATCACTTCGGATTATGACGTTTCGTGAAAGTGTTGACGATTACGAATATGCTCGCATCCTTGATGAACTTGTCGCTAGAGCCGAAGAGATAGGAGTCGATACAGCAAGAGCACGTATCGTGCTGGGCGAAATCAGTAGCATGTTTCCTGGCACCGTTGAGTGGACGTTAAACGACGCTTGGTATGCCAATCTCCGCGATCGCATGGCAAGTGCAATCGTCGATCTGATAG
>JAKUOW010000353.1 GCA_022451045.1 Pirellulales bacterium
AGGTTGGTGGTGATGATGTCATCCTGGAAGTCGGCACCGGCCTCGGTTCGCTCACGGCACTCGTTGCACCTGCAGCCGCTGAAGTGGTCACCGTTGAAATTGACCCGCACGTATTCATGCTGGCACAGGAAGAACTGGCCGTGCACGAAAACGTGACCATGCTCCAACAGGACGGCTTGCGTAACAAAAACTCATTTGCCCAAAACGTATTGGATACCCTGAAAGAAAAACTTGCAGTCTCGCCAAACAGGCGTCTTAAACTGCTGGCGAATTTACCGTACAACGTCGCCACGCCAATTATCTCCAACCTCCTTCGCACTGACTTGAATCCGAACCTGATCGTCGTGACGATTCAAAAAGAGTTGGGGGATCGAATCGTTTCCAACCCGGGAACGAAAGACTACGGAGCGCTGAGTATCTGGATACAAGCTCAGGCAGATGCGGAAATCGTACGGGTCATGTCGCCAAAAGTTTTTTGGCCTCGCCCGAAAGTACACTCAGCCATTGTGGCAATCAGGCCAAATGAAGAAAAACGATCGCGCATTCCAAACCTCGAATATTTCCACTGGTTTACACGCGCCATGTTCTTCCACCGACGGAAGTTTATGCGGAGTGTGATCTTGAGTGCCTTCAAGAAGCGTCTCGATAAACCAACAGTCGATGAGGTTATGAGCGAAATGTCGCTTGGCGCCGACGCCCGTAGCGAACAACTCGGTGTGGAGGAAATGATCCAATTGGGTGAATTGCTTCGAGCCCGACTGCCCGGCGAATGGGATGATTAATCGCTGCACGCAGATTCAGTCTAACCAGAGGAGGGTAATGAGATATGAAGTTTGTCGAAATAACGGGGGACATGCTGGCGGAAATCATTGATGACAATGAAATCCATGCAGACGATCTGGTTACCGCTGGCGTAACACCGACGACTATTGTGCGAATCAACGAGCAAGGCGATATTGAAGTGCGACGCCCGACCAAGTGGGACGTCATCGGAGGTCTTCTAGGTGAATTTGAATCACGCGTGCACAAGTCCACCGGTTTCGATTGGGTTTAATTCAGCATAGGATAATATCTGGCAGGACTCCTCTGCAAAGTTGGCGATACATCTTTTTTTACGAGGAAGTGTTTGCACACCTGGTGGTGGCCGCGGTTTTCAAAACCGTAGGGCCGCACGTTAACCGTGTGGTCGGTGGGTTCGATTCCCATACACTTCCGCCATTTTTCACAGCACTGTCGAGTCGCAACGTGGCAAGCATACAGCCCAATCCCGAACAAGGCAGCGAGACTTCACGTAGGAGGAGCATCACTGAGTCGCCATGGTATTGGGTCTACCTGTTTAGTACCGCGGTCCTCATAGCCATCGTGCTGCTGGGGCCAAAAATCATCGAGCGTCAGACCATCGATGAGCGGAATTACCAGGCACGCCAACGTACATACCAGCAGGCTAGTGGTGAACAACCGGATATTCCGCTATCCACAAGTAATAACCAACTGATCACCCTCCAACCGTTGATCATTACATTTGCAATTGTGCTGGCTGTTTCCTGGATCATCCTTTGGTACAAACACTTCTACCGGGGAGCTCAAAAACTGTTGGCCAAAGATGTGGAGGATCCGGTGGCCCAAGGTAGCCAAGAGTAGCCAACACAAAACCAGATAATGCAACGGTGATACTGATGCTTGAAAGTCCACTCTATGCAATTCTAGGCGGTGGTTTTCTTATCACACTTTGTCTAATTGGTTACTTCAACACTCAGATCAAGCGTTTGCTTACTGCTGCAGTTGCTGTTGCAGCCATATCCGCCGGGCTCGTTGTACTCGAGTCGGTCGTTGTCACCCATGAAGAAGAAATCGACGCAACGATTCATCAAATACGCGATCATGTTCAAGATGGCGACATCGAAGCCGCTGTGGACTTTTTTCATATGTCCGCCTCCATCACCAAGAACGCTGCCCGGAATGAGCTAAAGAAATACAAGGTTGAATGGATCAGTATCAAGGAAATGGACATCGACTTGCTCGATGGCAGCGACCCTCCGGAAGCGACAGTCGGATTTAATGTCGTCGTGCGTGCGGAATTTCGTGGCAGCGGCGGTAGCTATACGAACGTACCACGATTTGTCAAAGCAAACCTTGTACGCACGCATAATGGCTGGCAAGTACTTGAGTACTCGCATGACCACCCGCTCAAGCACATGCGGCGAAACTAATTCGCCTGCAGCTGGCTATTCCCACTCAATGGTTGCCGGTGGCTTGCTACTGATATCGTAGCACACGCGATTCACACCTTTGACTTCATTAATGACGCGCGTCGAAATCGTCGCCAACAGATCATACGGCAAATGGCTCCAGTCGGCTGTCATGAAGTCATCCGTATCAACGCATCGCACTGCGATGGCATCCTCGTATGTTCTTGCATCACCCATGACACCTACACTTTGCACAGGCAAAAGTACGGCAAAGGCCTGTGACGTATCCCGATAGAGCCCGGCATTTTTAATTTCGTCAACGACGATTGCATCCGCCTCGCGAAGCGTATCAAGCCGTTCTTTTGTCACCTCACCTAAACAGCGAACAGCAAGGCCCGGCCCGGGGAACGGATGTCGCCAAACCAGATCTTCCGGTAAACCAAGCTCGATTCCAAGGCTGCGCACTTCGTCTTTAAACAAATCACGAAGTGGTTCGATCAATTCAAATCCAAGTTCGTCCGGTAACCCACC
>JAKUOW010000354.1 GCA_022451045.1 Pirellulales bacterium
AATGAAAGTATAAGGGGGCCTCACAGTCATGCGGAATCAGTTTGGAAGTCCCTCCATGAAAGTCTGGATATTGACTGGAGTGGTGTAACGGTTGACGAGATTAAATACGATATTTCGATAGACCACTCTTTTGGTATAGACATGAAGGTCGCGGATGTTGAGGTATTGATATCCGCTCAGTGAGAAAAACTGCCTTTGGAATTCGAAGGATGCCGGCAGGTAAATGGTCGTTGGTACGTGACGCGGGGAATAAGTATCCAAGATCGTGTCAGTATGAATTAGGGAATCACCTAGCCTAGAAACCCCCTTCAAACCATGCCTCATGCTGGTTCAAATTCGTGATCAAGAATGCCATGTCTGATTACCCGCATGTAGTCGACGCAATCAGGGTCTTGGAGATCATCTATTCGTCATGGCTGTTCGACGTGGCCGATGATGACCGGTTTCCAAATGCCAGCGGCAAAACGATTCTTGATGACCTGAATGACCAAGTCATGCTCGGATCGCAGATCAAAATCCTCTGGTAAGTCAATTGCGAATGCTTTGTTCCACATGATGGCCGGGTCAGCTTGCTGCTCCGCAATTTGTTGGCTACTGCATAACGACTATCGAGTCATCGGTTACTTCTATGTTTACGACTACGACTGGATTACCTTCTCTAATAGTAATCATCGGCGTGGAGGAACCGTTTAGTAATTGTGGAGATTCGGTTTCGAGATTCGTATCCTCCTCTAAGTTTGCATTGTATGTATTGCTAAACTCATCAGAGTCAGCAGAAATGCTATTGATGGTCTCGAGGGATGCAATAGTGTTTTTGGCAGTGAGGGAAACGCGATAGTCACCGGGTGGAAGGCCTTCGAAGATGATTGGAGTCGGATTGGTATCGGTCGCAAATATGGAGTGTACGGAAAAGCTGCCATCGGAGTTTACGTTGCCACGCGCATCGACGAAGTTGTTGGGTGCGAACTGTGGTGTAAAAGTGATAGAAAAATCATCTTCAGCTAAGTCAAATTTAGCATGATTGTTCGTCAATTGACCTGTCACGGTCACAGTGGTTACTTCTATTGACTGCTCGGTTTCATCATTGTTGCCGCCAAACAACGACTGTAGGTCATTGACTGGTGCACTTGAGCCCTCGCTAGCCATGGAGTCACCAGAGTCGGTGATATTAGCTGAGTCATCTCCACCTAGGACGAAAAATAAAACTAGAGCAATCAATACAATGGCGCTACTGCCGCCGATAATCCACCATTTTGCTTTACCGCTCTTTTGGGAGACATGGGTCACTGCCACTGTTGGTGGTTCAGGAACGAAGTTGCCTGCTACTGGGATTGCTGGCATAGGCATCGGCGGGGGTGTGTTGGTGACGGTGACGATTTTTTGGCAGCCGGGGCATTTTCCTTGCTGCCCAACAAGTGATGCTGGGAGTACAGCCGAGTGTCCACAATGTGGACAAATGAAATTGATTTGAGACATGTCGCGCTTATGTTAATCTGAGAGCGAGAATCATCGGGGTTCACTATAATCTCAAACGGCCCGCTTACTGCCAAATTATATCAAATCACCTTAAGAATTACGCAACTTGGCATTGAGTGCCTGATCTCAACGAGAGCTAAAGCTAAATGAAAAAAAACACATATTCGCAGTCAACTGGGTTTGCGTTGAGTGAACTCATAGCCATCCTAGCACTGGGGTGGCTCATAGTTGGGATGGCTCTACCAGCTGTAACTGCAAGTCGCGAAGCTGCACGCAAACTTAGCTGCATTAATAACCTCAAACAACTCGGGTTAGCACTTCGCACCTACGAAAATACCTATAAGAGCTTTCCTCATGCCGGTGCATATTTTTGGAATAGACAATCCAGGAATCCGTATACATGGCATGAGTCGAGTCACGGAGGTTCATTTGTAAAGCTCCTACCATTTATAGAGCAGGATCCACTTTATAAGGCTTTTTTTGCAAGTCCTCGCTACGTTGGTGTCAGAACTGAACAGCCATTTAAAGGTTGGTCGCGACTTGAAACGGCGGAAGTTGAATCAGGAAGCTTTGCAAGGTCCAAAGTAATCGATACTTTGATTTGCCCCTCTGCTCAAGTTAAGCCTCATTTGCACCACACGGACATAAAACGAGCTCCGGCCATTGCAACATATGGGTTTAACATTGGATCTCAAAGCATGTCCTCCAATAAAGGCATGTGTCTGGAATACCCCGGCGACGTGTTTAAGACGGGCCCTGCGGATCATGGAAATGATGCCAGAGGCTACAGAATATCGGGCGTGTTTGCACGGGGCGCTTGGGCGGTTCGACTTCGAGATGTCTCAGATGGCGAAAGTCAGGTTATTGCGATTGGAGAAGTATTACCGCACAAATCGGACTTTATGGCCAAGGGGTGGGCGCACATGGATAGCATGTGGGTGGCTACAGTAGGACCGATCAATTATCCGATTGTTGGTATTGGGGATCCTGGATTTGCGTGGGACAAGAATGTGTACCCCCACCACAAATTGGACCGCCTCGTCTTCGAGGTTATGGTGGAGTAAGAAGGTTGCCAGTGCCTGAGCCTTAGCCACAGCTTGGTCTCGCTTCTTTGGTGTCATGTCCTTTGACAATGCCAAGCGTAATTTCTTCGCAGATAACTCCATCTTATCGAGCCGTGATTCGTCAATTTTCGCTTT
>JAKUOW010000355.1 GCA_022451045.1 Pirellulales bacterium
CCTCCAGGTCCTATGGTGCTTTTGGGCGGGATTTTATTCTCCATGCGGCTAAGGAAAAGAAGCCGTTTTGCCTTTCCATCAGCTTTAAGGCACCTCATAAACCGGACCAGGTAGACCCGCTGTTCAATGATGTTTATACGGGCAAGAAATTTAAAAAGCCAGCTAATTATGGACGTGAATTTAGCACTCAATTTTCGCGGCAAAGTAAAACAGGGCGTCAGTACGACCGCTTTGAAAGCTGGGGATATAAGGATGACTATGACAACCAAATGAGACTGTATCATCAGTTAGTCCATGCAGTCGACTCGGCAGTGGGGATGATTCGACAGGCCGTTGAAGATGCAGAGGTTGCCGATAATACAGTGATCATCTTTACATCGGATAACGGTTTCTTCTGTGGAGCCCATGGGTATGGTTCTAAAGTGCTGCCCTATGAAGAAGGTTCCAGAGTTCCGTTGATCATCTACGATCCTCGGCATGAAAACAGTGGAAAGCAATTACGTGTCGAGTCGATTACCGGTTCGATTGACTTCGCGCCGACGATTTTACAACTGGCCGGTTTGAAAGCCCCTCGGGGCATCGATGGTCGTGATCTAATGCCGCTTTACAAAGATCCTGAATCATCGATTCATAAGTATCTAGAGCTCATCAATGTCTGGGGCCCCAGGTCCTGTCAAAGCTATGGCGTGGTTGGACAGGATTACAAGTACATCTACTGGCCCTATGAAACAGGTGACTACGAGGCCACTGAGGAATTATTCAAAATTAGCGACGATCCGTTGGAGCTGAAGAACTTAGTTATCAGCCAGTCCGCACCGGCTGCGTTGCAGTCGTTGCGGAAAGTGTATGATGCCCGAGTCAAGAAATGGCGAACTCAAAACGTGGATTACAACGACTATGCTCCGTACGGGAAAATCTTTGATCGAAGCATCCCCTGGACTCCTAGTTTTGCTCCGGGAGAGCCTGCCTGGAGATGACCGAATTGAGTTGTCTGGCTAACTGTCTTCGAAGGCCTGCCTTCGCGTCGTTAATGACATTATTTGTTTCGCGGGGATCCGAGTGATGGTCATAAAGTTCCGTAGCAACGACATCCAAAGTACGGAAATCTCTCCACTCGGTATAGCGATATCTTGAAGTACGGATGGAATACCCCATGGCTTCGGGGTTTTGCCCATGAGGAGGATAGGTGGGACGGCAATGTTGCGTTAATGCGACTGGTTTTACTTTGGCTTGTGGGTGCTTGAGGATGGGTACGAGGCTCTTACCTTCGAGATTATCTGGGGACGGTAATCGACATAGGTCGGTTAATGTTGGATAAATGTCTAGCAACTCTACAAGAGATTCAGTCGATTGCTTGCGATTGAATTGCGGAGTTGAAATGATCATCGGCACTCTCGCATCCAATTCGAAATTGGACGTTTTAGCCCACAGACTATTTTCTCCCAAATGGAATCCATGATCCGACCACAGCACGATGATGGTGTTATCTCGCAACTGCAGACGGTCAAGCTCATCCAGCACTTTGCCTACCTGAGCGTCCATGTAGGAGATGTTGGCGTAGTATCCACGACGCATTTCCCGAGCCTGATGATCCGTCGGATATTGATTGGGGAGGTTTTTGTATGAGCGGAGAATTTCCTGCCCGTTGTGTAAGGCAATTTCCGGAACGTTCTTGGGAGGAAGTCGGTTTTCCGGCAACTTAATCTCAGCTGGATCATACAAATCCCAATACTTCTTCGGGGCGTTGAAGTGTGAATGTGGTTTCCAAAAACCAACGGCCAGGAAAAACGATTGATCCTGAAGTTCCTTGAGCACCTCGACTGCTCGTTCGGCCACGCGACCATCAAAATACGCCTCGTCCGGTACATCTCGAATGACACATTTGGGGACATCGGAAAGATTAGGTGGCACCTCACCTTGCACCATGGCTTTGTCATTTCCATGCGAGTTGTAGTGCATTTCCTGTGGAGCACTCCAGGAGACTGCATCCCCACGGAAGTCATCCTGTCGCCAGTTGTGGAATATCTTTCCAACGCACTGGGTATGGTATCCGTTTTGCTTAAAGAGCTGAGGTAAGGTAACCACATCAGGGATACGCTGGCGAAAGTGGGTAGGAAGATCCCATATATTTAGTGTGTCCAGTCGTAAGCCCGTCAGCATTGAGCTACGGGATGGATTGCAGACTGCTTGTTGGCAATAAGCTCGTTCAAATAAAGTTCCTACCTGAGCTAGCTGATCAATATTGGGCGAGTGAATTTGAGAGTTGCCATAGCAGTTCAGATCGGTTCGCAAGTCATCAATCGCGATGAAAAGGACATTGGGTTTCTGAGCTGACTTGGCGATACACGTGGAGAGGAACAGTAAACTGAGTAGAAGAGAGGTGACCGTTTTCATACTTCGTTATTTATCCTTATGAAGTTTCCCACGTAGGCTTATATTGTCGAAATCACCGGTGTCATCAAAGCCTCCAATGCCGATCCGTCCGTGAAGAAAATGCTTGTCGACCGTGGTCATAACAGGTTTCTTCATGTCGTCAAAATAAACCTCAATCGTTCCCTTCGAGGTGTCACGTTTAATTCGTACGTGATGCCAGTCTTTCGTCCAGGCGGTACCATCGGTACGCTTTTGAGCAATACTGACTCGA
>JAKUOW010000356.1 GCA_022451045.1 Pirellulales bacterium
GTTCAGCTCCAGTATTTGATGCGAATCGCGACGAAAGAGAAGACACCGGCATGAGCATGGTGCCTGAGTTTGAACCCGGCTCAACGGTGCTACTGAATCAACGCGGGGGAGATGGGGACAAGTACGCGCAAGTTACTGTGTTATTAGCAGCCGGGAATCCGGGGCTGAATGGCAGGTCAGCATGGGTACGTTACGGATCACTCACTCGCATCGATCGATCGATCTCCGAGCATGCGCTCGAAGCAGGTAAGTTTCCGCGTGAAAACTTTGACAACGCATGGTACTACGGTCTGGGAAATTACTTCTCGGCTCTGTTTTGGCTTGGAATCGTCTTCTACGGCATTGCCTACGTGACCATGATCGGACTCGGTTTTAAGGATGATACTCAATTTGGCTTCCTTAACATGATTCCCGGTTACAGCCTTGTTTGGGGAATCATGCGCTGGAAGTACGTAAAGGGTGAATGGGTTATGTCGGCAATCGGTGTCTCAATGATTCTATTTGGTTTTATTGGCGGCATTTCTATCCCGGAGATTCTCCCGGTGATGGCCGGTGGTGGAAAAACCTAATCCTCTCAGGTTTCGGATCGTGCCACGGCACTCATGACTTAACGCACTAGCTATTGAGTAAAATACAAGATTTGTAGTACTATACCGGCGCAGGGACTAGCAATAGCCCGACTTGCGGATGTCCAAGGATGGGCATGATTTAGCACTAAGGAAATATGGAAGGGAATCCTGTCGTGAAAGGTCGAAGTCTGCAACAACTCGCAGAATTAGTCCAGGGTCAAATCACGGGTGATCCAAATACTTACATCCATGATGCAGTGACCATCCGCCGCGCAAATGCCGGCACGATTACAATATGCACTGCAAAGCACCTCATAGACGAATTGCACAACAGTGAAGCTTCAGCGGTTGTCACAACAGCTGATATATCTGGCATAGAGATACCAAGCATCGTGGTGAAGAATCCCAAGGATGCATTCGGACGCATTGTCAGTGAATTTCGTCCCGATTTAGATGTGCTTGCGGATCAAAGAGAACAAGCAAGTATTGCCCAAACAGCTAGTTTAGATGACGACTGCATTATTCGAGCCGGTGCTACCATCGGTGAAAACGTGTCCATCAGCCGCGGCACCGTGATTCACAGTGGTGCTACGGTTTTAGACGAATCAAGGATTGGCGAGGACACGATCATATACCCAGGCACGGTGATTTACCCCAACACCGTTATCGGTGACCGTGTCATCGTTCACGCCAATGCAGTACTTGGTGCAAATGGATTTGGTTATGACACCATAGATGGCAGGCATATTCTCAGCCACCAACTCGGAAACGTGGTTCTCCATGATGATGTGGAAATCGGCGCTGGTACAACTATCGACCGTGGCACGTGGGATTCCACGGTAATCGGTGAAGGTACAAAAATCGATAACCAGGTTATGATTGGCCACAATTGCCAGATCGGTAAACACAACATCATTTGTGCTCAGGTTGGCATCGCAGGCTCATCCACCACTGGTGACTATGTCATCATGGGGGGACAGGCAGGTATCAAAGACCATGTGAACATCGGAGATCATGTGATCTTGGGTGCTCAATCCGGTGTGCTTTCGAATCTCGAAGGTCCGGCGACATTTATGGGCAGCCCGTGTTTCCCAATCAAGAAACAAATGGCCGTCTATGTACACATGCAAAAGCTGCCGGAGATGCGTAAACAACTAAAGGAACATGGCAAGCAGCTTGAACAGCTAAACGACTTCCTCAGCCATATCGAACAAAATGCCCCCCCGTCAGCGTCTCAGGATGCTGCCTAACCGGACCAATCACTACTGCCCGGAATACCATGTCTGATGATCCAAGACAATCTAGCGTTGCGGCATCCGGGACCATGCCTGCGCTAACCACCAGTGAACGATTGGACACGGAGTCCATCGGAATCATCGCTGGCTGGGGTGACTTTCCTATCGTGGTAGCCAGAAGTGTGCGCAGCCTTGGTTACAAAGTTGTTGGACAAGGAATCAAGCACCACGTTGATCCGTTAATGCGGGAGTTATGTGATGAGTACCAGGAGCTTGGATTGGCCAAGATCGGAAGTGCGATACGTTTCTTCAAACGACATGGTGTGACGCATGCAACGATGGCAGGCAAGGTGCATAAAGTCCGGTTGTTCAACAAGCTAGCCTTCTTTAAACACCTGCCAGACTTCGAAGGACTCAAGACGTTCTTTCCACATTTCTTTTCCAAAACTAAAGACAAACGTGATGATACACTACTGAGTGCTGTCGTTACTGCCTTTGAAAAGAATGGCATTACCTTCGCCCCGGCAACACACTTTGCACCTGAACTGCTCATCAAGGATGAGTTTCGAGCGGGTGGAAGCCTCTCCAAGTCTCAGCGGCTTGATATCGAGTTTGGCTGGCAACTCGCTAAGGAAATGGGGCGCCTGGACGTCGGGCAAACCGTGGTTGTGAAAGGACAGGCTGTTCTGGCTGTTGAAGCGATTGAAGGCACCGATGAGTGTATTGAACGAGCGGGTAAATTATGCCCGCAAGGTGGATTCACCGTTGTCAAAGTTGCAAAACCACAACAGGACAGTCGTTTTGATGTACCGACCATCGGCGTCGGTACGCTC
>JAKUOW010000357.1 GCA_022451045.1 Pirellulales bacterium
GGAGTGGACGTGATATTTCTAAGTGCCGAAGCTCGCCGCTTTAAGAAGGCACTGGAAGGAAACTAAGGATAATACGTTCTGGTGCTAGGCCCTGCGGGTTTGGCTGCACCTAGCCCCCCGCTTACATGGGTACTAGCGGTGGATGGTCAGCATATTTCAACCGCACCATATATAGAGGAGCCATTAGGCGACGAAGATATTGGATGCGGGAATCCGGATCCCGCGTTATCTCTACGATGCCGAACTTAAAACCTCACGAACAACCTTACCTTCAACATCTGTAAGCCGGTAATCACGTCCACTATACCGGTATGTGAGCCGCTCGTGATCCAGTCCCAGTGTGTGCAGTATCGTTGCGTGGAAGTCCTTCATCGGGCATGGATCTTCGATTGGGTAATATCCAAAGTCATCCGTCTTGCCATAAATCGTTCCGCCTTTGATTCCACCGCCAGCCATCCACATTGAAAACGCATGCGGATGGTGATCCCTTCCATCGCTGCCCTGGCTGGCCGGCGTACGTCCGAACTCAGTACCCCAGACTACCAACGTCTCATCAAGTAACCCTCGTTGTTTCAAGTCTTTGATTAACGCTGCTATCGGTTTGTCGATCTTTGGTGCCGCAGTGCCGTGATTACCCATGAGATTCCCGTGTGCATCCCAGTAATTGCGAGGGTAACTATGATTTACCTGAACAAATCGCACACCGGACTCTGACAATCTTCGTGCAAGCAAACACTGATAACCAAAATCATCTGTCGTCGGGCTACCGATCCCATATTGCGCCTTGGTGCTACCCGTCTCTTGCGTGATATCGAGCACGTCCGGAGCTGTCATTTGCATACGGAAGGCCAATTCAAAGGACTCAATGCGCGATTGAAGGCGCTCGTCATGCTCTCGGTTTTTCGTGTGTTCAGAATTCGCCTTTTTCAAAAGGTCAAGCTGAAGGCGTTGCAAAGCTGTGTTGGGATTTGCAGGTGTGAGATTCCTGATCGTTTTGCTTCGTGGTGCAGAATTGCCATCACCAATAGCAGTACCCTGATAGGTGGCCGGAAGAAAGGCACTTCCGTAATTCTGCGCTCCACCGTGGTAAGTGGATGGGCTTAGAGTCACAAATCCAGGCAGGTTGTCATTTTCAGAACCTAGACCATATAAGGTCCATGCTCCAAGGCTTGGGCGAATAGTGACTCCTTCACCGGTGTGAAGCATAAGCGAGGCTCCACCATGTGCAACCTGATTGCCCTGCATGGTTCGGATCAGTGCGATGTCATCAACGATGCTACCTATTTCTGGAAATAGTTCGCTTACAGGCATGCCACATTCACCGTATGGCCGAAATGACCACGGACTTTTCAACAGATTTCCGGTGGTCGCAAATTCGAATTCCGGCTTCGTGATTGGTGATGGCTTACCGTGATGTTTGGTTAATTCGGGCTGCGGTCCAAATGAATCTATATGTGAAACGCCACCGTGAATGAATAGAAAGATCACACGTTTGGCGGTCGCCTGGAAATGTCCCTGACGTGCGGTAAGCCCGGCGGACTTTTCCGACGAGGCGGCCGCTAATGCTTCGTTGCCAAGTAGCCCAAGCATTGCGGTGTGTCCGAATCCACATGCTGCACGCTTAAGTGCATCGCGTCGTGAAACCTGATTTTCATGTTGTCTAGTCAATGTAAATGAACTCATTCAGACAGTATAGGAATTGGCAAAATGCAGACCAGGACAATTCAGTTGATTGCTCTGCGGTGAGCTTTTTGTTGGGATTCTCAGCTGTTGGTTTAATTAACACTAGCTCAAATTGTGTGAGGAATTCTATAGCTGCATCGATTTCGTCACCGGTCGCTTCCCTGCCAAGTGCGATTCGATAGGCGTGTTGAATGCGATCACGGAGCGATGTAATCGACGAGTCCGATAATAGACGATTGGCGAATTCTTTGGCCGCAGTATGGACGAATTCACTGTTAAGTAGAAAACTGGCTTGAGTAGCAACGATGCTCTCATTACGTCGCGTCGTGACAGCGTTGGCATCCGCTGAGTCAAACGTCGCAATAATTTCGTTTTGACCGTTGCGAATTACCGGTAAGTAAATTGTACGTCGAGGTACCGCGAATCCGGGTACCTCGTAAACATTTGCAGCGGAGACGAGCCCTAAATTGCGGTCAATCGTGTCTCCTGCATCATAAATCTCTTTTACTAATTCGCTGCTTCCTAAGTAAGTATCTTCCAATGTGCCACTTGTGAATAACATGCTGTCTCGAATAGCTTCCGCTTCAATTCGTCGACGCGGGAAGGACCAAAGCAGCGTGTTCTCCGGATCAGTATCTATCGCATCGCCCTTTGTGTCAGGCGCTGGAGTGCTGTCCTGTTGATACACCTGGCTTAGTAATATTCGCTTAGTTAGTTTCTTGATGGACCACCCGTCTTCCATGAACCGAGTCGCAAGGTAGTCCAATAATTTTGGGTGTGTGGGAGTTGATCCAATTCGACCGAAATTATCGCTGCTGTGAACCAGTCCCTTACCAAAGTGCCATTGCCAAATGCGATTGACGATGACACGCGCGGTTAAGTGATTCTCGTTACTTGCTATCCACTCGGCGAGTTCAAGTATGCCGC
>JAKUOW010000358.1 GCA_022451045.1 Pirellulales bacterium
TAGGATAACGTAACGCCCGGCATTTAGACCAGTGGTCACGGTCTCCTTAAGAGTCCCGTAATAATGGCCGCGGCCAAACACTTCCTTGTGTTCTAGGAACTCGCCATTAGAAAGTTTGGTGTTGAACTCGTCGGTTGTTAAAAAATGATAATCTACACCGTCTTTTTCCGTGGGTCGGGCAGTACGTGTGGTGGCCGATACACTCAAATCGAGTGGTAATGGGCAATTGTCCATCAAAATGCGCAGGACGGTCGACTTGCCAGCGCCAGACGGCCCCGAGATGATTACGAGTTGTCCGAATTGTTTAGTTGCCGCCATAGACTATTCCACGTTTTGAATAATCTCTCGTATTCGTTCTACGATAGCTTTCATCGAGACTACCGCGTGTGTAATTTTATCGCTGTTGGCCTTTGAACCAATTGTGTTGATTTCACGGAAGATTTCCTGAACCAGGAAATCTAATTTGCGCCCGCTACCTGGAGATCCGGAGCACTCGGCTTCGAATTGGCTCAAGTGGCTGTCGAGTCGCGTGATCTCTTCGGTGATATCGCATTTATCGGCGTATATTGCTATCTCCCGAATCAGCTCAGGCGAATCCAAGCGTAGTTCTATGTTTTTGTCGTGTATCAGTTTATTTACTCGATCCAGTAGTTTCGTTTGGTGAGATTCGGTTACGTGCGGCGCATACTCTATAACATCCGAAAGTGTTTCTCTGAGCTCAGCCAGTAACTGAATCAGGTTTTCCTGTGTATTAGCGCCTTCTATGCAACGCATTTCGTGAAGCGATCCTGTCGCTTCGCGGAGGGTTGCTAAAAGTAACTCATCTAAATGTTTGTTGTTCTTTTGTCCTTGATTTTGAAAGACTCCGGGTATCTGAAGCAACGATGCAAGCGGGGCATCGTTGGCTGAATTGATTAGCCCTGCATCTATCAGTTGGCTAATCAGGCTATCTAGTTGGTCCGTATCGATAGTTGTTTCATGAGTGGACGATATCGGAACCAGACGAACGTTTACTTGCAGTGATCCCCTGCGAATGTGTTCTTTAAGGGTGCGTTCGATAGAGGACTCGAGATGATGCGCGCAATCAGGCAGACGATAGTTTGCCTTGAAATGGCGATGATTTACTGTGCGCAACTCTACGCTTATCTCAAAATGATCATTAGAGTTGGCTGCAGCACCGTGGCCCGTCATACTAATGAGCATGAGTGCCTCCTCTCGATGGCGTTGTACAACCAAACAACGGCTAGGAAAGACTAGTGTTTATTTATTGTCGGAGGCATCATCCGCCGAATCATCGTCGTTTGACTTCACCTCAGAACCATCAGAAGCGTCAGTTGGATCCTCGTCCTCGGTATCGTCAGTAGATGTGTTGTTGTCTGAATCGTCAGGCGTCGTGCTTTCATCCGTGGATTCAGTGTCAGTGCCTAAGTCGATCTTAGTGCTACTGCTTTCAGGGCTTAGCGATGAGCTTTCGGAGTCGGATTCGTCTGAAGTGGCATCATCAGACTCTATCGAGACATTTACCCTGCTAGAACCCTCTTCGTTAAAGAGCTCGGTGGCCGCGTCGTCATCGGTGTTGTTCATTGCCAGTATCGTGACGCTGATTAGGAGAATCCAGATGAGTGATACGACGAGTGTCACGCGTGTCATGGTGTCGCCCGCCTTTGCACCAAAAGCACTCTGCGCCGTACCGGTGAGAGCACCAGCAAGTCCACCCCCTTTACCTCGTTGAATCAGGATGATGAATATCATGAATAGTGAGATAAAGAACAACAGAAACCCAAGCGCGAACTCTTTGAAGTCAGCTAGGATTATTGGCAGTTGCAAGTTCATTTAATCGCTCTGCTAAATATTGGAATATCTGCGTACATTACGCAATCCGTTGATTATGATCCGTAAATCTTTCGCCACAACGTTAAATGTCGCATGAATAAAGATTGTTGTAAATGCCGTCGTGGTACCGTGTGACACCAGCTCTCTTTTAGGAAATTGCCTCCAAGATCCCAGTGAATGCTTCGATGGTCAGTGAGGCTCCGCCCACTAATGCACCGTCAACGTTAGGCTGAGAAAGTAATTCTGCCGCATTTTCAGGTTTCACACTCCCACCGTATTGTATTCGAACGGCTTCAGCCGTTGCCTCACCAAACATATCAATCAAAACGCTTCGGAGGTGAGCGTGTACTTGTTCCGCTTGTTCCGGAGTGGCGACTTTGCCCGTACCTATTGCCCATATCGGTTCGTAGGCGAGTGTAACGTCTGACATCTGTTCCGGCGTGATCCCGGCGAGTGAACCGCGAACCTGTTGTGCCACTATTTCCTCAGTTTTAGCGTTTTCCCGTTCTTCGAGTGTTTCGCCGATGCAGACAATAGCTTTCAGTCCGTTTTCGAGCGCTGTGGAAAGTTTTACATTTATCAATGTGTCGCATTCATTAAATATCTCGCGTCGTTCGCTGTGTCCAAGGATTACGTATTGGCATCCTGTGTCACTCAGCATGGTTGCACTGATCTCTCCGGTGTATGCGCCGGTGCTTAGAGAATACATGTTTTGGGCGCCTAGCGAGACGGTGGTACCGTCAAGCGTGTTTGAG
>JAKUOW010000359.1 GCA_022451045.1 Pirellulales bacterium
CAGCCTTCGAAATATGCTAATTTTGATTTGGAAGATGTAGAAGGATCGGTTCGTTGTATTATGTGGCCTCGACTGTATGCTGAATTTGGCCACCTAATTGTGCCTGATGATATCGTCATCATTAAAGGGGTGGTTGATCGACGAGGTGGAGGTGATGAATGTAATATGATCATCAATGAACTCGTCCCGCTTTCTCAGATTGAAGATCGATACACCACCGGCATGATTGTACGTTTGCAGGAATCCACTCATGGTATGCAGATGATCCCGAAGCTCAGAGAAGTGACTCGAGCATACCCTGGTCGTCGCAAACTTCAGCTATTAGTACAGCTGGCAGATGGAACAAGTGTGACACTCGATGCGCAAGGACAGGGAGTCGACATCAATAATGAGCTACGAAACCGTATCGATGATCTGCTTGGTGGTGGAAATATCCAGATGATTACCAGAGCACCGAAAGTGCAAAACTCGGGCAGACGGTTTGGCAGTTAACCATTTGACGGTTAGCCGTTTTATTTTTAGATGACGCGGCTCATGCGGTCTGCCAAGCGAGTCAATGTTTCACTGGCATCGCGACGATCGAGTTCGACATGCATCAAATGCAGGTTATTGTCATCGGCTAAAGCGGATTTCAATGCTTTATCAAAGTCTTCCTCGGTGATCACACGGTGTGCCACTCCTGCGCCGATCACTTTGGTTAGATCTCCATAGGCCCAGCGATGAATCTCGTTGTAGTCCCAGTCACCCGGATGTAAAGCTCGTTCTGTTCCATAACCGGCGTTATCCAGGACAATGACAATTGGGTTATAACCCAGACGAACAATCGTCGATAACTCCAGACAGGTCATTTGAAATGCACCATCCCCACAGATGGTGATTACACGATGGCCTGGCATGGCAGTCTGAGCGCCCAAAGTTGCTGGGACACTGAATCCCATCGAAGTATAGTAAGCAGGGCTAAGGAACTCCGTTCTGCCTTGAGTTTGCAGTCTGGTCGAAGCAAATAGAGAATCGCCAATGTCGGCGATCACAATAGTCTCCTCATCAAGTGACTGATTGATGCGGTCGATCATTCGTCGTACGGTGATCCGAGCGGAATAATCGATGATGTATTGAGAGACCGGTTCGCGAACAGTAGGGTCCACAAACCGAGTACTGGTTTTGATATTTCGCAGAACCAGCACCTGAAGCAATTCATCCAACGGGACGTTTTCATAATGATGGTGGTGAATCTTCAAGGTTTCGCTGGTGGCATAGATGCACTTTCGAGCATCCAAATTGGCAGTGTAAATGCCGAGATTGAGATCAGTCATAAAGGTACCGAGCATCAGGATGCAATCACTGTGTTCGACATAGTCGGTCACCTCTTCACGTCCGATCGCTCCTTCATAGAGTCCCACGTAAAGAGGGTGATTCTCGCGAATCACACTCTTCCCCAGCAAAGTGGAAGCCATTGGGATGTTGTTCTTTTCGGCAAAGTGAATTAAATCATCCTGTAAGCCAAACCGATGGATTTCAACTCCCGCCACAATCATCGGATTCATCGCGTGATTAAGCAGAGCGGTGATTTCATTGCACGCCTCCTGGAGTGCCCGCTCATCGGTAAGTGGATGTGTGAGACGGTAGTGATGCGTGGTATGGGGCACGACGTTGACCATGTCACGAGGGATGTCGATGTAGACTGGGCGCTTATAGCGATAGGCCATTTCTAATACCCGATCAATCTCATCAAAGGCTGTCGCGGGATCGACCAGTTCAGTACCGGTAATACAGAGCTTGTCAAAGACGTCAACTTGCGTGCGGAAATCACGGACTTTGTGGTGTAGCAACGGATTGTTTAACCGCTCCTTGAGTCCGGGCGACCCGGTTAGCAAGACGACAGGTGACTTTTCGGCAAAGGCACCTGCTATGGAATTGCAGACACTGAGCCCGCCAACACAGTAGGTTACACAAACGGCTCCCATACCATTGATCCGCGCATACGCATCGGCGGCGAATCCGGCATTGTCTTCCCGAGTACATCCGATTACGTTGATTTCACTGTCTTCCAGCAAACTATAAAAAGACAGAATGTAATCTCCCGGAATTCCAAAGAGATCAGCGATCCCATAGTCCTGTAATCTTTCGATTAAGTATTCACCGATACTCAGAGGTTCGGTTGGGCAGCTACTGGTCTGATAGTTCTTTACGACGGTGGATGAAGAAAACATGAATTCCTCCTTGCTCCAAATTCCAGATTCGAAAAGTCTTCGACATTGCACGAATGTACAACGAATGGGCAGTTGGCATGCAACTCAAGGTGTCGTCGCCCCATATCCTCATTCTACGCAGTGGATGGTTTCTCGGATCGCTGGAATCGATAGGCCATGCACTCCCTCTACTCGTTGTCTGGCAATAAAATGTTTAGAATGCTCCTTTAGGCAATACAAATCTGAAATCCACCAGCTGTTTTTCAGGGTGATACCTTGGAAGTTTTCCTCGGGGTTTTTCCCGTTTGTTTTCCATAGTACGACAGAGTAATGCAGGCGTCGGACATCAAAATCCAAGGAGCACGTGAACACAACCTTCAAGAGGTT
>JAKUOW010000036.1:0-23521 GCA_022451045.1 Pirellulales bacterium
GCAGGAGGCCTGTTTCTAGCGGGAGTAATTCTTTTCAGCGGATTATTGTATATCTACGTCGGTTTACAGGTGGCCGGCGGCGAACGGATCAGTGCGCTCGGTGCGATTGTGCCCATCGGCGGACTTGCCATGATTGCCGGTTGGCTCGCATTTGCATATTCTCTGCGATCCGCAGGTTGCAAGATTGAGGATCAGTAACGTTATTTGCCGGAGTTCAAAAATTAAGCTGCGGAAAGCTGTCGAATGAATTGCACATTCGGTCGTCCGGCGGCTTGAGTCACCTTGAGATGTTCAGCAACATATCGCTGTGCAGTGGGCTTTTCAGGAACTTTAAAGTTGTCACCACGCATGAGTATTGGGCGATGGTCATTGATTTGACCAAAATCGCGACCCCCGGCCAGCTGGCACGGGAACCAATAACCTTTGCCCGGTGCGTCCTGCAAATAGAATTCGGCGTAGTTATGATCTGGTACCCACACCGTACGGGCTGGGATCATCAAGCTCCGGCACATCGCAATGAAAAGGCTTGAGAGATCTTCTTTTTCACCTGTCATGGATTCGAGAGTTTTAACCGCTCCGCGAATTGGCCCTTCCTGATAATCGATCTCTGTTCTGACAAAATCGTAAAGCGTCTCGACCTTTTTCCAGACACTGTCAATTCCAGTAGTCAACTCGATGGCTTTACTTTTAATCGCTGTATGCCGACTTTCAATCATGGGGCTGGGAGCCAGATGCACGCGTACACTGCGAGGCATGGTTGTGCTAATTGTCATTGTCTCCGGGTTCTCAGGTAGATCAACGATTTTCTTGGCAATCTCAAAAGTCAGCAGTGCAGATGCGGTTTGACTGGTATTGATACGTGGAATAAAAATTAGCATCTGTTTGAGTCCACCAGCACCTTCACGGAATTTGAACTGGCTTACGTGAGGGGAGAAGCTCTTTTTAGCGAGCTTCACGGTTTGCTCTGGCCAGCTAACAGGCACGGACGCCGTGGCATAGACGCCAGCACACGGTCCGGAGGCTGCCGTGACCATGACGCCGACTTGCCAGTGTTGGGCAACAGGCGTGTGATATGATGGAGCGCCGGCGAGTATGTGTGATGTTGCGGACGTTGCTAAGGCCGTTGACGAAGCGATGAAATTACGGCGGTTGATTTCGCAGTGATTTGTCATTTAGACACCCCTTCTATACATGCTCATTTGCACCGAAACTAAAATCACCAGAGTAGATTTTGCGATGCGTGCCCTGTATCAGCATCGTCCAACGTTGATGTTTAGATTTAGCATGAGCCACTAATCGCGTTAATCGGATTAACCGTCATTTCTTATAATGCGATGCGCGCGCAAAAAACCGGAACAGGACACGCTATAGAAGGGGGGGACAAAGGAGATGAGGGAGCGTGCCAGGTTCCGGTGAGGTGTGCCGGGGGGGCCATATTGGACAACCCGCCACATAGATTGTGTTTTGTAGCTTGTTTTAGCTTCCAGGTACCGTGTCTGCTGGGACAGGTGTGCTGGAATCCTCGACAATTACGCCGCCTTGGTAGCCGTTACAGGGTAGGCAATTAAACAACCCTCCCTGGAACAACGGACGCTGCAGCATGGGGCCGCAGCAACCGACAGCGCCGAGGATCAACAATGCAACTGCAAGTATCGTCAGCCGTTTCATTTCAAGTTCTCCGTCACTTTAGTGTGTTTTGTATTTATCTGTGTTAAACGCCAATGGCATGAGCCAGAAAAACCTACCTCACCAGAAGCTACAAGCAAGTTTTCTCCGAAATTTTTCCACAGTTTTCTTAAGTTAACACCGTATAGGTGAATTTGGATTGATTGCGAACACCTCTGTAGCGGTTGCAATGGTTATACGGACGCAGCTACAGCCGACAGGTTTACAGTGAACTGCGGGATCTCTACCAACGCAGCTAATCTGCGCATAATGAAGCTTGAAGATCTTATATAAGATTCCTTCACCGAATTTCTAAATGGCTATCTGAATTACGTATTGGATTATGGCGGGACCATTGACTGCCTATTACAACGGCGAATACCTCACCAAGGGTGAAATCAGCATCCAACTAGACGATGTTGGCTTTGTTCTTGGCACGACCGTGAGTGAACGGCTGCGCACATTTGCTGGAGCAGTGTTCCGACTTGATGATCACTTGGAACGGCTAATGCAGAGTGTCGACACAGTTGGTTTGTCAGACGCGGTCGATCTGGTTGAAATTCGAGAGGCTGTAAACGAAGTAGCCCATAGAAACCTGGACCCTTCGACTGGATTGAAGGACCTTGGGATCGCCGTGCTGATTACTCCAGGTTCCAGTCGTTCCGGCCCGAATCTAATTATCTACGCAGATCCTTTACCGTTTACGCAAATGTCAGCTTGGTATCAACATGGTGTTCGCTTATGTACGACGGATTTCAAACAAGTACCGTCGACCAGTTGGCCAGCGGAGTTGAAATGTCGTAGCCGTATGCATTATTTTCTTGCTGATCGTCAGGCTAGGGAAAAGCGGGATGGGGCAAGGGCGCTCCTGCTTGACCAACGAGGATTTGTGGCGGAAGCCAGTACAGCGAATCTTGTTGCGTATAGCGACTCTCAGGGTTTGCTTTCACCACATCGCGAGAACATCCTTCCGGGAATCAGCCTGATGATGATTCAAGAGTTAGCAGGTGAACTTGGTATTCCGTTTAGCTATCGTGATTTCACACCCGCGGAATTAAGTGAAATGGACGAAGTCATGTTGTGTAGCACTTCCCCGTGTGTTTGGTCTGTTGTTAGCGTAGATGACGTGAATTGGGAAAACAGAGGTCCGGTGATGACACGGCTACAAACGGCCTGGAAAGAGTCCGTCGGTTTGGACTTCGTTGAGCAAGCGATTAGCCAGTCACACACAAGTTAGATGATTGTCAGATTAGGTCATGTAAGCACTGACCCAAGATCGCGGTAACTTAGGCCTGCGAGTGCTTCTACACACCACCGAGTGCGTCATTGATTGGGCTCAGGTACATCTGGAAAAGATTCCAAATCATAAAGACGAAAAGCGTGCCGACAATCAGGAAAACCAAGCCGCCCATGACCTTGGTTAGCATCGTGAATTGTGTCTTAGCAATCCGGCGAAACGTTTTAGCCTGATGATCAAGTGTTTCGGAAATCGTACCGGAGAGTTCGCCGGCTTCTAAGATCGAAATAAACTCACGACTAAACTCTTCGGTTTTTTCTAACGCAGCATGGAACGACTCCCCATCAATGATTCTCTGTTCGACCGGCTTAATGTGCCGGGTGAAGATAGGGTTGAGTGAACTTCTCAGTGCCATCGACACGGTCCGCTGTGCATCCACTCCGGCTCCATGGATCATTGAGAGGCACCAGCTGAATCGCGCCATGGCAATGTTTTTGAATGGAAAGGATAGCAGCGGTATTCGCATGAATACGCCAAGAAACGAATTCGGTGAAATTAGCTGGTGGCGAATCGCCTGAATGATGGCAACGAGAATTGCTAATAATACGAATATGATTGACACGTATATTTTCAATCCACCCCAACCGGAAAGCCCAAGAATGGAAATTGGCTCTCCAGTTGTGGGGTTCTTTACTCCGAGCATCGCATAGACAGCGATCAGCAGTCCGACGACAAACAGACCGATTGCCAGTTCAAATACAGGCCATGCAATACCTTTTATAAATGTCTGCTTAAGCTCCACTTGGTTCTTGTAGTACTCGGCCAGATCGAAAAACACTATTTCCGTCTTACCAGTCAGTTCACCGATTTGGATCATTTGGATCACAAGCGGCGGGATAATCTTTCCATGCTCGGACAGCGATTCATTAAGGAAAACCCCGTCCTGCAGAGATGTCGTGACTTGCTCAGCTCGAGAATCAAAGGATCTTCCTAGTAGACGTGCGCATTGCTTCCAGCAGGTGAGCGTATCTAGACCGGCTCGTAGTCCTGTTCCCATTTGGAAGCAGAACTTGTGGAGGTTTTTTGCTGAGATTGGAACCATATGCGCCGGTAGTTGATAGTTGCGGTTTGGAGTCATGCAATGAAATTTATGCCATGCTCCTACTTGGAATCATAACTGTATTCTATTCTGTTGTCGTGACTGGATTTTGCAGCGGTGGGGCAATGATTAAAAAGTCTGATTGTGGTACGTTGTGCATATTCCAGCGTAAGGGAGTTCGATTGGTTTAATGAAACCAGGCAGCACGGTAGCGATTGTCGGAGTAGGTCTGATTGGTGGATCAGCCGGTATGGCTGTGCGCGAGCGACTTCCAAAGGTGCGTGTAATTGGGATTGGTCGTAATCGGAATCGACTAAACAAAGCGTTAAAGCTAGGTGCCGTCGACCAAATCACCACGTCGTGGGAACAGGGTGTTGCCGATGCTGATCTTGTAATCGTGTGCACCCCGGTGGGCCAAATTGTAAATCATGTGCGCAAACTAGCGGAATTCTGTAAGCCGGGAGCCGTAATTACAGATGCTGGCAGTACTAAGCAGACGATCGTGCGAGGGCTGTCGAAAGGATTGCCGTCAGGTATCTCGTTTGTGGGAAGTCACCCGATGGCTGGTAGTGACAAGTCCGGTGTTCAGTTTGCAGATGCGTCACTTTATGAAGACCGCACTGTCGTTGTCACACCCATTGCTGCAACGTCGGATTCAGCGAGAAAAATTGTTAAGCGGTTTTGGAAACGAATTGGCGCAAAAGTTATTGAATTAAAACCAGCTGAACATGATCGAGCAGTTGCCATGATCAGCCACTTGCCACACGTGGTTTCAAGTGTCCTTTCATCGGGTGTCAACGACGATCAACTAAAACTTGCCTCAACAGGCTGGAAAGATACAACGCGAATTGCCGCAGCCGACCCCGATTTGTGGCTGCAAATATTTGCAGAGAATAAAAATGATGTGCTTCGGTGCATTGACTCTTACATGAAAAAACTGGATAAATTCCGACAAGCGTTGGAAACGGATAACCAGCGAATCATGCTACGGTACTTGGAGACAGGAAAGCAAAACCGTGACGCTCTGGGAAGTTGATATATACGCGGGAGACGGACATCCCGATCGAGAAGGAATTAGTCTAACAGCGGATGCCAGAGACTTAGGGCTCTCAGGTACTGCCGATATTGCCTCAGTACGCAGTTATCTGCTCGATGGCGACGTATCTGCAGAGCAAGCCTCCAGCATTGCTGAGACTCTATTGGCCGACAAAGTCGTGGAGCACACCGTTGTTGCTCCGGTCGGCGATATTCAGTTAGCACAAAGTCCGATCGACGGTGCTACCTCTATTCACGTAATGCCAAAAGCAGGTGTTATGGATCCGGTGGCAGCGAGTGCCAAACAGGCGATGGCCGATGCCGGTGTTGCTATCGACGAAGTCCGCACTATGCGCAAGTACTGGGTTACCGGTCTGGAACCAAACGATCTTTCCACATTGGCCGGGAAGTTGCTTGCGAACGACTCGATTGAACAAGTTGTGGTTGGGCCACTAGAAATGGATCGCCTACAAGTTGGATCTCCATACACCTATGAATTGATCACGGTTCCAATTCGCTCGCTTGATGACGATGCATTGATGAAGCTCAGCAGTGAAGGGCAGTTGTATCTAACGCTGGTTGAAATGCAAACCATCAAAACGCATTTTGAGGAACTTGGCAGAGACCCAACTGATATTGAACTTGAGTCAGTTGCACAAACCTGGAGTGAACACTGTTCTCATAAGACACTTGCAGGTCGTATTGCTTACCGTGACGAAAATGGTGAGCAACGATTTGAGAATATGCTTAAAGAGACCATTTTCGATGCGACCGTTCAGATTCGTGAACGGCTCGGAGAAGATGATTGGTGCGTCAGCGTGTTTAAAGACAATGCAGGGATCGTTCGTTTCGATGATGACTACAACGTCGTCTTTAAAGTCGAAACTCATAACCACCCATCAGCTCTGGAACCATATGGCGGAGCAAACACCGGAATTGGTGGCGTGATTAGAGATCCGCTTGGCACCGGCTTGGGTGCAAAGCCGATTTGCAACACGGATGTATTCTGTTTTGCTGATCCATCGACGTCTCATGAAAATTTACCACCAGGCGTACTTCATCCTCGCCGTGTAATGAACGGCGTAGTTTCCGGTGTTCGTGATTATGGGAATCGGATGGGGATCCCCACGGTAAACGGCGCCGTTTATTTTGACGACCGGTATTTAGGGAATCCGCTGGTTTATTGTGGAAACGTCGGATTGATTCCGCGTGATAAGTCATTCAAGGAAGTAATGGCGGGGGATTTGGGCGTGGCAATTGGCGGCCGCACGGGACGAGATGGTATACACGGTGCCACGTTTAGTTCCGCAGAACTTACCAGTGAAAGCGAGACGTTGTCTGGTGGTGCCGTACAAATCGGTAATGCCATTACCGAAAAGATGGTTCTGGATGTCCTGTTAGAAGCTCGAGATCAGGGATTGTATACCGCCGTAACAGATTGTGGTGCAGGTGGCTTCTCTAGTGCTGTGGGTGAAATGGGAGAAGATCTCGGTGTTGTGGTCTGGCTTGAAAAAGCTCCGCTTAAATATGACGGGCTTTCATATACCGAGGTTTGGATTTCAGAAGCTCAGGAACGTATGGTCTTTTCCGTCCCGGAGAGGAACTGGGAAACGTTTCGGGAACTTTGCGAGTCGGAAGGTGTGGAAGCAACCGTCATTGGTCAATTTGAGGACACTGGTCGGCTGCACCTGACATATCACGGTGAAACTGTCGGCGATATTTCCATGGAATTTTTGCACGATGGTAGGCCACCAATCGTTCGCGATGCTCATTTTGACGCCGGTGATATCCAGCCACTTGATGTTGTAGATGATGCCGGGTTCAGTGATGATTTGCTAGCAATTCTAGGAAGCCTCAACGTGGCCTCGAAAGAGTGGGTCATACGCCAGTACGACCACGAAGTGCAGGCCGGCAGCGTAATTAAACCACTGGTCGGTGTTGAGAATGACGGCCCCGGCGATGCATCTGTTGTGCGACCGGTGCTGGGCTCGAATCAGGCACTGGCAATTAGTTGTGGTATGAATCCACACTTTGGTGACTATGACCCGTATCATATGGCAGCTAGCGCCATCGACGAAGCACTTCGCAATTGCGTCGCAGTTGGTGCAGATCCTTCCCGAATCGCCATTTTGGATAACTTCTGTTGGGGGTATACCGATCGTCCGGAAACACTTGGATCACTCGTGCGTGCCGCACTTGCTTGTAAGGACGTGGCGATCAGTATGGGAACACCATTTATTAGTGGTAAGGACAGCCTGAACAACGAATTCAGCTTTTTTGATGATTCGGGGGAGAAACAGACAATTTCCATCCCACCGACATTGTTGATAAGTGCGATGGGACAAGTTCCAGATGCCGCCAAATGTGTAACGATGGATTTGAAATCAGCAGGTAATGCCATCTATCTTGTTGGAAAGACCTCTGAGGAACTCGGCGGCTCACATTGGTCGCTTGTACGAGGCCTGTCTGGTGGCCAGGTGCCACGAATGGACACATCAGTTGCCAAACCTACGTTTGAAGCGATGTACAAGGCGATAACTTCCAGTGTAGTTCGGGCGTGTCATGATCTGAGTGAAGGTGGACTTGCTGTTGCAGCCGCGGAGATGGCCTTCTCAGGCGGATTGGGGATTGCGCTGGATCTATCGGCAGTGCGGCTGTCTGGTGATGTAACAGTAGGCGGGGAATACACCGTCAAGCTGTTTTCAGAGTCGAACACGAGATTCCTTGTCGAGGTACCTGAAGACAAGGCGAGTGAGTTTGAAGCTTGCTTCGAGGGGCTCACCCTGTCTCGAATTGGCAGCGTAACGAATGACGGCGTCTGCAAAATTGTCGATGGTGAGACCACGCTAATTGAATCAGAGATTACAGCACTTAAGGAAGCCTGGCAAAAACCACTGCGATGGTGATACAAACTGGATTTGTCAGTGAATAGGTAAACACAGGAATTAGAAATGGCAATACCACGCGTGCTGGTGCTCCGGGCACCGGGTACAAATTGCGACCATGAAACGAAGTTTGCATTTGAGCAAGCTGGCGGCAGCGCCGACCGTGTTCATATTAATCGGCTGCTGGAAAATCCGTCACTGGCCAGTGAATATCAAATACTCTGCATCCCGGGTGGTTTTAGTTATGGCGATGACGTAGCAGCCGGACGGATTCTGGCAAACCAAATGCGAAATCATCTGAGTGAGACCATGCATCAGTTTAAAGCCGATGGCAAACTAATGCTGGGGATTTGCAACGGGTTTCAAGTTTTGATCAAGTCCGGAGTATTGCTTGATGATGACGATAGTGGCGAGCCGGCTACGTTGACTTGGAATGACCATGGTCGATATGAGGATCGATGGGTTTATCTCAAGGTAAACCCTGAAACACCGTGCATATTTCTTCAGGGGATCGAGCAGATGTATCTCCCGATTGCACATGCAGAAGGAAAATTTGTCACGCGTGATGAACAGGTGTTCGATTCGTTAAGCCAAAGCGGTCAATTTGCTCTGCACTATGTAAACAGCGATGGGTCAGCGGCTGAAGGGTTTCCGGCAAATCCGAACGGTGCTCAATCAAATATTGCCGGAGCATGTGATGCATCGGGACGCGTGCTTGGCTTAATGCCGCATCCTGAGAGATTTCTCGATCCGCTACAACATCCGCGTTGGACCTGCGAGGGATTACAGGATGAAGGTGATGGACTGGCGATCTTTAGAAACGCTGTGCAGTTCTTCGCGTAGTGGATTGGTTGTTCGTGTGTAACTCATGGACATTAGAGATTGCCCGTTGCGAATTTCCATTACGTGCAGTGCTATTCTATAAGTGCAAAACGCATTGTTCCGAATCGCAGGCATTGGCAGCGGATAGCTTGTAGCGACGTCGCGCGACCCATTTGTATAGCATCCTCCAAATGGGTAGTGAAAGCGGAATGTGTAGGAAAGGCATCACTGGATAGAGACGCGGTAGCCTTCTCGACAGATAGCGGATGGCTGATGCCCCTCCGCGCGGTTCGCCAGTTTGCGGAATAACGTACATTTGAGCCATCATCTGATCGTACGTAAGTTGAGGCGCAACTTTTTCTACATTCGGATCGTGCAGCGAGAGGAATGAAAGTTTGTTTCCTGAATCCCAGCGGTGTATTCGCTTCACTTGCTTTTGACAGAATCCGCAATGACCGTCGTAAATGACAACGTCACGATTTGGGTGTTCGGTGATACTTGGTAATTCGGCCATTTGTTATCCGGCCTCACGTAGCATTTGATCAATATCGAATTCTTCGTTTAGCGATGCCATTAATTCGTCTGCTGAGGTAGCGTCTTCGATTTCTGTATCCCAATCGTCATCATCGTCATCCGTTTCATCTTCATCATCGTCGATTATTGCATTGTGGGCAGGCGTCTGGACCGGTAGTACTGGACGTGTGGTTGATTGTGGAATAGGAGCGGGACTTGCGGTTGTTACTGAGACACTTGATACACGTGCCGTGCTAGTACGCTTTAGGCCTAATCGATATATGATGGCGGACCCGACAAAAAACAAGAGGATCGTGACCATCATCGAGGGTTGGTATGCGATGAGGGTATTGTTCGCGGCCGACTCAGGTAAAAGAGAATCGGGCATGTACTTTGTTTGAACAAGGACTGAGTCGATCATCAACGACTCGATTCCCAGCACTATCAGAAAACATCCGATTGCTAGTGTGATCGCGCGAATCATGGGTTTGCCGTCTGTCAATTTTGGATGCAAAAGTTGCCCTGTATCACAATAAAGGTCTCTTACTTATTATCGAGCAGGTGTGTTATTATGAGTGAGTCGGTATGGCAAGATTGGTCATTGGAAAAAGCGCCTGATTGTGTAACCGTCACAGGCGGTACACTCGGCCAGCGCGGGGCGTACATTTGGAGCACTTGCGATGTGCTTAGTCTCCGCAATATGAATAGGTAGCGAGTCAATTGGATGATTTCTCATGGAAATAACCGCATCCTGCTATATGACTTAACAGCAGGCGTGATTATAAAGAAACGAAGTCCTCTGGATTTGATTACACACACACGTTTGACGGTTCCCTCCAAGTGAGCGTTCCTAAGAAATTGGCATGACCGAGAGAGCAAGAATTCTCTGGATCCCTCCTACTGACGATGGTCAGTATCTTCCATTAGCCATTCAGGATCTCTTTGATGTAACACGGGTGGGATCATGGGACGAAGCCTTATCCCAGCTTTCCACATCGCCGTTTGACGGAGTGTTCTCAGCAACATCCGATGGCCGGCCAAGTGGAATCGGCAAAAACGTATTTGACACGTTTTGGATTGTCGACCAGATGCCCCAGGGTATGGCGCTTGTGGATGAGAATCAACAAATCCTCTGGGCAAATCATCAGCTACATAAATGGGCCGATCTCGATAACGTGATCGGCCTTAATTTATATAAATGCGTTGGTAATCCCGAGATGCTTGGCCCTGACTTGTCGCCATGTATTTCAGCTCAGTCAACCAAAGAGGTTTGCTATTCGGTCTTGCGCGTGGATGACAACGTCTACTTCCGTATGGAGGCTTTGTCCATTGGTGGTTTGTCTGATCGCAATATGGTGTTGGTGATCTTTCAGGATATCTCGAAGGACAGGTTGTACCGCATGAAGCTTGATGCGATACACGAAGCAGGAATTGAAATGGCCAATCTCCGCCCGGAAGAGATCTTCCAGATGGAAGTTGATGATCGAATCGATTTGCTAAAGTCCAATATCCTTCACTACACACAGAGCTTGCTCAATTATGAGTACATCGAAGTGCGGTTACTCAATCAAAAGAGCGGGAAGCTGATGCCGTTGATTTCTTCGGGAATTGATAGGGAAGCTGCCGAACGCAGTCTTGAAGTTGGCAAGGAGAAGAATGGTGTCACTGGATTTGTAGCGGCGACGGGCCAGAGCTACTTGTGCGAAGACACGGGGCACGATCCTCTCTACATTCCATCGTTTTCTAACGCGAAGAGTTCATTGACGGTACCACTCAAGTGGCAGAAACAGGTGGTCGGGACATTCAATGTTGAAAGTCCTGAGGTTAGTGCCTTTTCAGAGAGTGATCTGCACTTCGTTGAACTGTTTGCTAGAAATGTTGCTGTTGCGATCAATACACTCGACTTGCTGATTGCACAGCAAACAAATACTGCGCAAAAGAGTGTTGAAGCGATTCATAGTCAGGTGGCATTGCCGATCGACAAGATCCTCAATGAAACGGTAAATATCATGGAACGCTACATCGGTCATGAACCGGAAGTGGCGGAACGGCTGAAACGAATCTTGCGAAATGCCCGGGACATCCGTCAGGTAATCCACAAAGTAGGACAGACGCTGGCACCTGCTGAGGCAGTGCCCGACGGCGCACAGATCGAGGTTCGCCCACTACTGTCCGGAGAACATGTGTTAGTGGTGGATGCTGATGAATCTGTGCGTAATGATGCGCACGGCCTTCTGGCACGGTACGACTGTGTTGTTGAGACGGCAGAGTCCGGCAGTGAAGCGGTTAACATGGTGCGCAATAGTACAGCTGAGGAGTCATACTCTGCGGTGATCGCTGACATATCGCTGCCGGACATGAGCGGCTATGATTTGCTAAAACAGCTTCAGGAACTGATGGATTATGCACCGCTGATTCTCATGACCGGATTTGGATATGATCCCGGACACTCGATTGTGAAAGCGCGTCAGGCAGGACTCCATGAAAATGCAGTATTGTATAAACCATTTAGGCTCGATCAGTTAATCGAAACAGTCGAGATGATGGTGCAATTGAGTGAGAGTGCATCAGGTCAATAGTCACTTGAATGGACGCACAGTTCTTCCCGCGGATTGATTCACGATGCACATTGCACAAGCTGTTATCTATGGCGTTGGAATCATTGCTGGGCACACAGCAATTTGTGTAACCGTTCTCAATCGTATTCAGGGGGTTGGAATCTCGCACGGCGAGGAACGTGTTCTCAAGCGACTGCTTTATTTATTCGCTGCGTCAATGCTCGGCTACATCGCCTACACTTTTATCGCCAGTCGTGGGCAAGTGCTGATCAATCTGCATGAATTGGACCCCAGTTATTTTGATTTGTGCCTCTATTGGATCATGTTTCTTGCGGTGTTCAGACCATTACAAGTTTTGCGTGACCGGTGCAGGGCTTACTGGCGTCTGGAGAAATCCGAAATAATAAACATACCGACTGAAAATCACAGGGAATGGGCCGGGGTAACTCGATTCCCACATTGGCCCAGTTACAAGTGGAATCAGGTTTTGTCATTAGAGGTTAACCGGAAAAGTGTGTTGGTGGATGATCTTCCAGATGCTCTGGATGGATTGACGATCACGCACGTTTCAGATTTTCATTTGGTGGGTGTTCCGGCAAAGCCGTTTTTTCAGTGGGTGACTGAGCAGGTAAACAAGCTTGAGTCAGATCTCATCTGTGTTTCTGGTGACATCGTGGATGCAGCAAAATGCGTGGACTGGTTTGCTAACTTCTTTGGTGAAATGCAGGCTCCGTATGGAAAGTACTTTGTGCTTGGAAATCATGATATTCGCAAACTAGAACGATCCAGTTTGATCGCGACGCTTGAGGCTCTCCAAATGCAGTGGGTCGGTGACGCGAGTCACATCATTGATGTAAAAGGCGAATCCGTTCGCGTATGCGGTACGGAAATGCCGTGGGCAGATTCCCATCCAGTGATCGATCTGGATCTTGACGTCGCGTTTTCCATCGCGGTCATGCACAGTCCGGATCCGATCAGTTGGGCGCGCAGGTCCAATGTGGATTTGGCTCTCGCTGGTCACTTACATGGAGGTCAGATTCGATTGCCCATGGTTGGCCCAGTGGTCTCGCCAAGTTTGCATGGGGTTCGAATGGCATCGGGGGTATATCGCCGCGGGTCAACGATGTTACACGTTTCACGTGGCCTAAGTGGCTTGCAGCCCATCCGTTGGCGGTGTCGACCGGAGATTACGCAGTTGGTTATCCGTAATCGTTCATGAAATCTGGTTAAAGCGGACTGCAGGGACTGTGTGCTGAAGTAGTTACTGTCTCCATGCCACAAGTAATCCGTACACGTATGGGGCAGCGTCGAGATGTGCGTAAAGAGGATTGTCAAATCCGGCGTCGCTTAGGAATCGCTGAATCTGCCGCGGGTCACAGAATTCTAATTTCGGATAGTGCTGCACGAAGTCCATTCTCATCACGGCACGCGATAAATCACCTTGCTCCTGCCCTTCGAAAATGTCCACCAATGCAAGACGTCCACCTTCGTCAAGTGCATCGAACAGTTTGGAAAAGAGCGAGGGCCATTGGGTGATATCCATAGTTCGCAGTGCATTGGCCATGATGATTATGTCGTAACTACGGGGTGTGAGCTCTGCCGTTTGTGGATCACCTTGAATAAAAGAGACTCTCTCGCTCAGTCCGATTTGATCTACAGTGTTCTTTGCAGCTTCTAGTGCATCGGGAAGATCGAGAAGCGTGACGTGGCACTCCGGATCTGTATGTGCAAGCGCAAGACTCCATACGCCAGATCCGCTACAGATATCCAGGATCCGTGGTGA
Organism: Pirellulales bacterium; assembly: GCA_022451045.1. GTDB lineage: Bacteria > Planctomycetota > Planctomycetia > Pirellulales > Pirellulaceae > UBA11883. The sequence continues at coordinate 13,598 of JAKUOW010000036.1, forward strand.
CTTGTCGTCTGTACTGGTGCCTAGATATCGAGGTACGAGCATGGCCGAAGGAGTTTCCAGCCATTGTGTTGCAACTCTGCGTTGACGAAACTCATCTGGCTGCGATTTCGATTTGCCAGATAACACCTCATCGAGCTTGTGCCAACGTGCCTGGCCGAAATCGTGATCGTGCTGCGTCAGTAAACGCACCATCTGGCTTACTGCATAGTAGTCTCCGTACTTCTCCAACACATTGGAAGTAATAAGTACGTCAAGAATACATTCGAGTACGTTAGGCTGGGCAGTAAATGCCTCAGCTAATTCACCAAGTGTTTTTTGGCCTTCAACCAGTGCGTCGAGTATTCCGGACCGCCTCGCTAAATGAAACGCTTCCTGAACCGCGCATTGATTTGCCATATCTCGATAGAGTTTAAGGGTATTTACCTGAGCTTCGGACATCGATCGATCTTCGTGCGTTTTGAAATGTAGGTTTGTATTAAGTAATTCAAGGGGTACACCTTAGACCAGTGGAAATAGCCACGCCCCAATCATCGTGGCAGCCAGTCCCGAGATTCCAGTAATACAGCTCATCGGCGTAATGGTTTTGAGTGCTTCTGATTCCGTCATGCCGCTCATTTTACAAACAACCCAAAATCCACTATCAGCCATCCATGCAATCGGCTTGGAGCCTGTACCGATCGCAAGTGCTAGGTAAACAGGGTGGTACCCAAGGCCTTCGGCTGATGCCAATGCGCTGAAAATCGCTGCCGTTGTGATCATCGCAACCGTCGAGGAGCCTTGCGCAGTGCGAATGACCATGGTGATTAGCCAAACGATAGGCAATATCAATAATGGTGGAAAATCAGCACTACTCATGGCAGTGATGTATTCTTTGATTCCGCATTGACGAATTGCTTCACCAAATCCACCGCCAGCTGAAGTGATCAGAATAATTACGCCCGCACTGGCAAGGGCATCTTGTGATGCTTTGCCCATTTTCGAGCGATCCATATCAGGTCGTGTCAGAAGTGTTATGAATGCGACAGCCGCCGCAATAATTAGAGCAACATTCTTATCGCCTAGTGTCATGATCCATTCCGGCGGGGCTGTGGGTTCAGCAAGTCCTTCACAGTAAGTCTTGGTAAACGTCGCCATGGCAATAAGCACAACCGGAAGTAGTATTGGTGCGATGGCTACCCAAAAGGATGGCAGTTCGCTGTCGGGTTTCTCGCTTTGTTTTTTCAGATCTTCCAGGCGAGCGTCCGGTGAGTCACGTAACGGAATCTCCATTCGCCCATTTAACCATTTGGCAAACGTGTATCCACAGAAACTCGCAACCAAGCCGACGCAGCAACCGGCAACGATCATAGTGATGATTGAAACATCGAATTCCTCCGCCACAACCAATGGTCCCGGGGTAGGAGGTACTAGCGAGTGAGCCATGCTGCCGCCAGCCACAATCGCCATGATCATTAACAGATAGTTTTGCCCTAGTTTCATCCGCATCGCTTTGGCAAGCGGCACCATCAGGTAAAACACGGTGTCAAAGAACACAGGAATCGAAAGCAGGAAGCTGCTTCCCACGAACGAAACGGACGCACGTGCTTCGCCAAACAGCTTAAGCAACGTCCGGACGATTTTGTCGGCTGCACCACTATCTAGCAGACACTTACCAATGATGGAGGCCATGGCAATGAGAATACCGATTTTACCGCACATCGAACCGAAACCATTTGCGACACGTTTCATCGATGACGTTTCAGAAATCGACTTGATGTGCTGTTGCCGATCATGGTTGTATAGCTTGAATTCGTCACTGTCTTTATCGATTGGAATGGATGCATGGCTCTTAAGCCACGTTTGGTCAAAATCACCTTTAGCGTACTCTTGCAGGGATCCAGTGGACGTCATCACAGCGACTGCCATACCTGCTAACAACAAGGCAATAAATGCATGAAGCTTGATGACGAGAATGCCGACCAAAACAATGGTGATTGCCAAACCAAGGATTAACAGTGGGTGCATAGTGTGGGTCTATCTTTAATTGGGGGCTATCTATATTGGGACCAATCGATACTTAGGTCTATCCGTAAACGATGCTGCTGAATATGCCACATTGTTGTGATGTTTGACACATGGCCTGATTTTTTAGATCACGTGCTATACTAAATAATGTAGTGAATCACTACTGATTGAACGATGACTTAACCGTACGATTACGCGTAATGAAGATGCCCTTTCGCTCGTACATTTGGCAATGCTTTGCCATTTTGACATGGATGCTACCGCCTACGTTATCTGCGCAGGAAGCATCGGAAGAACAGCTTGCGTTTTTTGAGAAACGTATTCGACCGGTATTGGTGGAACATTGTTACCAATGTCATTCCCGCAATGCCGCAGCTAAAGAAAAGCTTCGCGGAGGACTCTATCTGGATAGCAGGCAGGGGATCCTAAAAGGTGGTGAAAGCGGAGCGGCGGCGATCGCGGGTAAGCCAGCAGAAAGTCTCTTGATTAGTGCGCTTAAATTTGAGTCATTTGAAATGCCACCTGCCGGCAAGCTGACTGTTGATGTGATCGCGGATTTTGAAAAGTGGATCGCAGATGGCATGGTTGATCCTCGCGATGGACAAATCGCGGCGGACAGAAAGATAGATATAAATGCAGGCAGGGAATTCTGGGCTTACCAACCACTGAGCCAACCCGCGATTCCGACGGTAGCGGGTGTGCAACCGGCGACACCCATCGACGCGTTTATTATCCGCAAGCTACAAGAACAGGGAATGAAGCAAGTTGGGCACGCAGACCGGCGTATACTAGCCAGACGACTTTACTACGATATCGTCGGATTACCGCCTAGCATCGACCAAATCGAGTCATTTGTTAAAGACACGCGATCGGATGCATATGAGCAACTTGTGGATAAGTTGCTATCTTCGCCAGCGTTCGGTGAGCGTTGGGGAAGACACTGGCTGGACGTCGTGCGGTATGCAGAGTCCATTACATTGCGCGGCTTGCTCTACCGTGAGGCATGGCGTTTTAGGGATGCTGTAATTAGCAGCTTTAATGCGGACGTACCATTTAACGTGATGGCACGACAACAAGTCTCCGGAGATCTCATGGAGGCGGCTTCGCGTGAGCAGCGTGAGATGAATCTGCTGCTGACCGGTTTCCTAAGCATGGGAAATAACAACCTAGAGGATCAGGATAAGGCCAAGTTGCGGATGGATGTTGTTGACGAGCAGCTTGAGACGATCGGCAGGGCTTTTCTTGCACAGACGATTGGTTGTGCTCGATGTCACGACCATAAGTTTGATCCGATTCCGACAAAGGACTACTACGCTTTGGCTGGGATTCTGCGCAGCACTGAATCGATTATCAACGCAAACGTCGGTCGATGGGTCGAACTGGACATGCCGTTGCCCGAAGCTGAACAAAAACAGCTCGACGCCATGAATGCACAAATTGCAGCACTGAAGCAGGAAATCACGAAGCTGCAAGGTAGCGGTGGAGACAATGCGCCGATTGCTGTGGATGCCCTTGAAGGTGTCGTAGTGGACGACCTTGACGCGAAGCTAGTTGGTGCATGGACAAAGAGTACATCGTCGAAGAACTTTGTTGGCGCTAACTATCAACACGATGGTGCAGCAGGCAAAGGTGAGAAGTCAGCTGAGTTTACTCCTCCCGAACCACTGGAAGGAGAATACGAAGTACGGTTTGCTGTTGCCCACGGTGGAAATCGAGCACCCAAGGTAAATGTCACAGTTTGGAGTGCAGACGGTGAGTCGACCACGGAAGTAAATCAACAGAAGAAGCCGCCGATTCTTGGACGATTTGTATCGCTGGGCAAGCATCGATTCACTGCAAACACGGATGCTAAAGTCACGGTTTCAACTGCGAACACAACACAGCATGTCATTATCGATGCCGTGCAATTCCTTCCCGTTGACTTAAAAGGCTCACCGACCAAGGTAGTGACCGACGAAGATGCTAAGGAACGAGCAGCCGCATTAAAGGTCGCTCAAGCTACCTTAAAAAAACTGGAAGCGGAACGCCCGAGTAAAATTCGGTACATGACGGTGTCTGAGCAAAAGGAAATTGGAGACACACAAGTTCACATACGTGGCAATGCGCACAACCTCGGCGAGAGTGTCTCACGTGGTTTTTTGCAGGTTGTCAGTCACGAGGACAGCCCAGCGATTGATGACACGCAGAGTGGACGACGACAGCTAGGTGACTGGTTGGTGTCTAGCCAAAACCCACTGGCACCGCGTGTCTACGCTAATCGGATTTGGCACTGGTTAATCGGGACAGGTATTGTGAGGACAGTTGATAATTTTGGTACGACAGGTGAATTGCCGTCGCACCCGGAATTGCTTGATTACCTAGCAAGCCGGTTTGTAGAAAACGGCTGGTCAACGAAGCAGTTGGTACGAGAGATTGTGCTCTCGTCGACCTATCAGCTTAGCTCGAATTCCAATGAAAACTATAGCGCGGTGGATCCGGAAAACCGTTTGTTATCATCCATGAACCGTCGCCGCATCGATGCTGAAAGCCTGCTCGATACGCTACTTGTTACCAGCGGTTCTATCGACAATCGCCTGGGCGGTTCTTTGATCCCGGCTGGGATTACCACAGATTACGATTTTCCACATGACAGTCGTCGCAGAGCTGTATATTGGCCGGTTTTTAGGAATTCCTTGCCAGACCTGTTTGTCGTGTTTGACTTTGCCAATCCAAGCATGGTGGTCGGTCGACGCGATGTAAGTAGTACGGCACCTCAATCGCTGTTTCTAATGAATAATGACTGGGTAATACAGCAGTCACAGCAAATGGCCGACAAGTGGTTAGCTCAGCATGAACTTGATGTGCAAAGCCGCACGGAAGCTGTGGTATATACAATTCTTGGTCGAAAACCACGATCGTCCGAGCAACAGCTCATAATGCAGTACGTCGTTGCAGCGGGTGATGATAAAATGGAACAGCAACGCAGATGGACACAAGTTATTCAGACTTTGTTTTCATCGGTTGATTTCCGATATATTTACTAGGCGGAATTGACTCACGGGCCAGTTGGAAAAGATATGGACGGAATTGGATTTACAAGACGGCAGGCGTTATCCATGTCGGCATGTGGTTTTGGCCAACTTGCGTTGGCCGGACTACTGAATGACACGGCTAATGCAGCACCCGCCAATCCAATGCTGGCCAAACAGTCTCACTTTCCGCAAAAAGCAAAACGAGTGATCTTCCTGTTTATGCAAGGTGGCCCAAGTCAGGTCGACTCGTTTGATTACAAACCGTTGCTTTACAAGAAGAACGGTGAAGAGCTGGCATTTGATGACGCGCGTGTAATTGCAAACACTGGAAAACGCGGTAGCGCTCAAAAGGTGATGCAGCCGCTTTGGGATTTCAATCAATACGGCGAATGTGGCCACTGGGCTTCCGACTTATTCCCGGAAACTGCGCGGCATATGGACAAGCTTTGTATGCTCCATTCCATGCACACAGAAGGAGTAGCTCACGGGCCCGCTACACTTTTTCTTCACTGCGGCGCCACAAACTTCGTGCGACCGTCGATGGGATCATGGATTTCCTACGGTCTCGGTTCCGAAAACGATAATCTGCCCGGGTTTGTGTCCATTTGTCCATCGCCAGGTAACGGTGGTGCGAGAAATTACGGCAGTGCGTTCTTGCCACCAGCATTTCAGGGAACAACGCTCGGTAGTGCCGGACGTCCATCGAAGAATGCTAAGATCCGCGACCTGGTAAATGGTCGTTTTGATAAGAAACAACAATCAGAGCAGTTTGATCTGCTTCGTCAGATTAACTCGGCGCAATTAAGTGATCGACGTGGTGATGCCGAACTGGAGTCAGTGGTAAGTTCGTTTGAGCTGGCATGGAGATTGCAGAACAACGCACCGGGAGTCCTCGATCTGTCCGACGAATCGGAACAGACCTTAAAGCTGTACGGCATTGATGAGCCGAAAACCACAGATTTTGGTCAGCAATGTTTGATGGCACGTCGTTTGGCGGAATCAGGTGTTCGATATATCCAAAGTACCTATGGTGACGGCAGTCCCAATCCCGCATGGGATCAACATTCGAATCTGCCAAAGCATCTGGATCACGCAAGGGCGGTGGATCGACCAGTTGCAGGGCTGCTGGAAGATTTGGATCGACGCGGGTTGTTGGAAGATACGCTTGTGTGGTGGGGTGCCGAGTTTGGACGTACGCCGTATGCACAAAACAACGGTACTGGTCGTGACCATAATCCAAATGGATTCACAACCTGGTTAGCAGGCGGTGGAGTGAAGCCCGGCTTTGCATACGGTGCAACCGATGAATTCGGGCACAAGGCGGTTGAGAATAAAACTCACATGCACGATCTGCACGCAACGATCCTGCACCTACTGGGAATGGACCATACCCGCCTGACATACCGCTATAGCGGTAGAGATTTCCGCCTGACCGATGTTCACGGCGAAGTGGTTTCCGAGATTATTGCCTAGTGCGATTGCCTGATGCGATCACTGGTACTTGCTGTCGTTTCCTAGAGGACTCTACTTCCGTAACTTTCCGTTACGTTTCGTGATCGCTTCATAAACCGTTTCTGCCATCTTTGCAGCTCCGGCTGCATTTGGATGCACGCCATCCGGTATGTTCTCAGGCGTTTCAAGCAGTGCTGAGTATAGGTCGATGACGCGGCACTTTGTCTGTTTTGCGACTTGTACAACGAGTGGAATCACTTCGCCACCGACGATTTCTTCGGTAATTCCAAATGCTGGCTTGGGTACGGGAACAGGCTTGCACAGGTAGATAGTAGGTCGTGACTCCAGAGATCGGAAGTGATTGACCATGTCAACTAGATCCGGTCCATATTCATCTTTCTTCTCCCAGTTGTGCGGTTTACTGTCATTGGTGCCAAGTTTGATGATGACGATATCCGGTTGAAATTCAGTTGCTTGTCGGAATTGATCTGTTTTCCAATAGGGAAGGTCACCGTTCTTGAGAAGCGTTGCCCCGCTACGTCCAAAATTCATAACCTTGACGCTTTCCCCAAAAGTGCGGTCGAGGACTTGTGGATATGCGTTGACTTCCCGGTTCTGGACTCCGGCACCAAAGGTAATGCTGTCACCAACACATGCAATCTTGATAGGTCCGTCATTCGCCAATGCAGGGAGTCCTGTGCTGATTGTCAGGAGAGTTAGGAGAATTGGAAATCGCAAACTGTTGTACACGAGGAGTATTTCCTTAAAGGGCTTTTTGTTTGGTTATAGTCATGATGGACCAACGCTTTGATGAGAATTGGCGCCGGATGTGTTAGTATCATACAGATATTCATTCTGAACGTGGTTGATGAGGTCGGACTTTTTTCTCTTGAGTGACATCCTGACATTTACCGACGTATTGGCTCATCAATCTCTGTATGCCGCTGGCCAGCTTAGTGAAGTTGTATCAGGTACAAACTTCTCAACGATCGATTGGATCATCGTTGTCGCATACCTGATGATTTCTGTTGTGATCGGGTTGCTTGTAAATCGCTACGCCAAGAGCATGGCAGCATATATAGGTGCGGGACGCAGCGTGGGAACCTGGCTCGGTATTGCCACCATGACGGGCACGGAACTCGGTCTGGTTACGGTGATGTATAACGCAGAGGCAGGGTACAAGGGAGGCTTTGCATCATTCCATATCGGATTGATCTTCGGGATTATGGTGCTGATCATCGGCTTGACCGGGTTCATCGTTGCACCGCTTCGACGTGAACGCGTGCTAACGATTCCCGAGTACTACGAGAAGCGATATAACCGCACGGCACGCATACTTGGCGGAGTGATTCTGGCGATTGCTGGGATTTTGAATATGGGCGTTTTTCTCAGCGTCGGGTCTAAATTCCTTGTTGGTATCACGGGGCTGAATCCCGATGCAATGGCCGTCCCAATTGTGATGACCGTGTTATTGGTCATCGTACTTGTGTACACCGTCTTGGGTGGGATGATCTCGGTCATCATTACAGATTTCGTTCAATTCGTTGTGCTTTCATTTGGCGTGGTGATAACAACGCTTCTTGCCATTGGCGAGTTAGGAATGGATGAAATCGTCAAGAGTGTTGAGGCCAATATGGAAAACGGATTCGATCCCGTTGCAGCAGATAGTCAGTTCGGTGTTTCCTATTTGACCTTTACCGTCATGATGGGATTGATGACATGTGCTGTTTGGCCAACGATGGTATCCCGCGCACTGGCCATGGAAAGCGACACAGCGGTAAAGCGACAGTACACGTGGTCGTCGATTTCATTTGCAATGCGGATGGTGATACCGGCATTCTGGGGAATCTGTGCTTTCGTTTATATTCATCACACTGTTGGTTCTGCTGACGGACTTATGGCTGAATACTTCTTAGATTCCGGCGAAGGTGCAAAACCTGACGGTGCGTATGCGATGCCGGTGTTCCTTGGCCGGATTCTGCCGATCGGGCTTATTGGGATTATTACCGCTGCTATGATCGCAGCATTCATGTCCACGCATGATAGTTATCTGTTGTGTTGGAGTTCCGTGTTAGTTCAGGACGTCGTTGCACCGATTAAGGGTGAGATGTCGACGAAAGATCGCATCAGCTACACACGAGTCTTCATTGTTCTGATTGGAATATTTGTTTGGGCTTGGGGTCTGTTTTATGAAGGTGATGATCTGATCTGGGATTACCTGGCAGCGACAGGTGCCATGTACTTCACAGGCGCTGCGGTGGTTCTGGGCGGCGGTCTTTATTGGAAACGTGCATCGAGTGCCGGTGCAATCGCCGGACTGATTTGCGGAGCCAGTGCTGTGCTCGGTGTCGAGGTGATTCGCGGAAAGATTAATGATGTGCTTGGCACGCAGTTTAATCATGCGGAATTTGGGCTGTGTAGCATCGGCTTCTCTATTCTTGCGTTTGTCGTGTTTTCACTGTTGATTCCCGATAATCCGTCCCCTGGCCATTCGGCTCTCGATGCAGATGGTATATCCGATGACCCGTTCACCATCGTGGATGAAGGAAACAGGAGACTAATTCAATGACTTGGCAGGGATTATGGATCGGAATGCTGTGGGTTGTATTGGTGGGGTTTGCTGCAATGAGCGTGGTCGTCTCTTTTCTTGGTGCACGCGATATTAAGAAGATGCTTGCTCGCCTCGCAGAACAAGCATCGGACCCAGATGCGGATGACTAAACCGCCGGTCGGGTAATCGGATCGCCTCGGTCTTCAAGAAGACGGTCAATGGTCGCAAGTTCTTCGGTTGTTAATTCAAATTCCATTGATATTGCTGTCTCTTCAATCTGATATGCGCGTTTCGCTCCGCAAAGGGCTACCGTAATTCCTGGTCGCTGGATGGTCCAATTGATAACGACTTGCGCAACCGTGCGATTAATGGAGTCTGCGAAGCTACGAAGTTGATCAACGAAGTCCTGATTCTTCTGCCACTCTTCTCCCTGAAACATCGGGTACTTAGCGCGACCGTCTTTTGTGTCAAATTGATGATCCCTTGGGAGTTTGCCTGCTAATAGCCCCTTCATCAGAGGCCAGTACACAACAACGCTAACGGAATGTTGGAGACACCATGGTACGACGTCCCGCTCAATGTCGCGTTGTAGCATATTGAATGCTGGCTGCGTGGCAGTGATCGGGCAGATCGCATGGAAGGACTCGAGTTGCGATACAGAGAAGTTTGAGACGCCAATTGTTCGGGCTTTGCCTTGCTCCAAAAAGGATCGCATGACACCAGCGGTTTCAAATAAATCGCAATTTGGATCAGGTGCGTGCAGATAAAGCAAATCAATGAAATCTGTTTTGAGTCGCTTTAAACTAGTGTCTACTTGTTCACGCAGTCGACTAGGTGAGTTATCAATCGTCTGACCATTTTGATCCCGGTGAATACCACATTTGGTGGCCAGCGTAATACGATCGC
>JAKUOW010000036.1:23531-27109 GCA_022451045.1 Pirellulales bacterium
CACGGACGGGTGACAACGCTTTGGCAATGAGTAATTCACTCTCACCGTTTATGCCATAAGAATATGCGGTGTCAAAAAAGGTAACGCCGCTGTCAAAAGCTGTGCGTAACGTGTCGAGACTATCTTCGTCGTTTACATCCAGACTCGTGACTCCGGCGATGGGCCAGCAGCCCATTGCTACAGAGCTGACTTCAATTTCCGAAGTTCCAAGACGCCTTTTTTTCATGGATTGGCTATTGCAGAGGTGTGACTTGTTTAACAGATTCTCGAAATCCAATCATACCAGTCGTTGCCGCACGTGTCAGAATATGTCGAAAATAACGGTTTTTGGTGGGATCATGTGGCTGTATTGCGGCTTAGTCCGCAGACGACAGGTTAGATGTCAGGCGTCATGAGCTTCGAGCGTGTGAGTTTAGATTGCGCGACTCCTTATAACCGTTGCGAAACGTGGATGGTTCCCTTATAAATCAGGCGTTATGCGTTGCCCGGTAGTGCGATGCGAAGGACCCAAAGCAAGACAATCTCGCACAGTTATGAGCAACGATTCGTCAGTAACAGCGACTGAAACTGAACCGGATTCGATACAGCCGGAACCGCTGGATCGTGACGCGATGCTAAATATGGTTCTGGTCGCCATCGTTTTGTGCCTCGCTGTGCTTTACTACTGGTTGAAGCTACCAATGGTGCTCAACTCTTCGCGAACTCCCGTAACACGGCATCCGGACGTGAGATTTTCATCCGTTGCTGTAGACTCGGAATTCTCGGTTTCTGATGACGTCATGAATTTGCTCGGCGGGGAAGAACTGGTTGGCGAAACGATCAAATCGCACAAGAACGAAGTACGTATCACAAATGTACAGGTTGTTGACGTGCTTGGTGACGAACGCAATGAAATTCTGGTTTGTGACGGTGCAGCAAATCAGGTCAGGGCACACTGGCTGGAAGATGACGAGTGGAAAAGTGAAGTGCTTGCCGACCGGATGCGCGTACCGGCACACGCTACAGTTGCAGATATAGATGGTGACGGTGATCAGGATGTAATCGTTTCAGAACTCGGTGACATCATGCCATCAGATGAACTGGTTGGACGTGTTACGATCCTTGAAGCCACTGAGGATGGATTCATACAACGAGTTGTTCTGCAGGATGTGCGACGGATCGCTGATGTTCAAGCCGGCGACTTAGATGGGGACGGTGATCTGGACTTAGCGGTTGGTGTGTTTGGTTATGCCCGCGGCGGAGTTATGTGGCTTGAGAATGTCGGTGCGTTGAATTTCGTTGAACATTCAATCGATGATCGCCCCGGAGTTATCCACGTACCTGTAGCTGATTACGATGGCGATGGCGACCTGGATATTGCCGCGGTCGTGACACAGGACGAGGAAGAGGTGTGGATACTGGAAAACACAGGTCCCGGTATATTTGTTCCGAGGATGGTGTACTTCACGCATAACTTTGACGCTGGCGGCGGCGGACTTGTTGCAGTGGATCTGGATAAGGACGGTGATCAGGACTTTTTGCTTTCCCATGGAGATAATCTGGAATTCGGTCACGGTTGGCCACAGGACTACCACGGGTGTGTCTGGTTGCGCAACAACGGGAACTTGGAGTTTGAAGCGCGACGTATCGGTCAACTCGGTGGAACCTACGCAGCTGCAGCGACTGATATGGATCGTGATGGTGATTTGGATGTCGTGCTGGTAAGCATGTCCAATGAGTTTAAAGAGCCAACTAATCCAAGTATGGTGTGGCTGGAAAACAAGCAAGAGTATCACAGCGATGAAATGTGGAAGCAGTGGAAACTGGCAACAAACCCAGTCGAGCTCATTACGGTTGATGTCGGAGACCTAAATGGTGATGGCTATGAAGACATCGTAGCCGGGCAATTCAGGATCCCGCTTTCAGTCGTGCCATTGGACCAGCCGGTTACTGTTTGGCTTAGAGAAGCTGACAAGGAGAGCACAGAATGAAAACGCTCTCGAGTAAACAATTCAGATTTGCGCTGAGCCTGTGTATTCTGGCGCAAGTCGTATTGCTTACGTTGGAATATCGGCATCAAAACGGCATAGGTTCCTTGCCGATGTCTCAGTTAATTACCTTGGAATCGGGTGTCCAAGATGATATCCGTCAAATGGAATCTGAGTTGGATTATGGTTCCAAAGAATCGTGGATCGAACTTGCCAAGGTGTACACTTCGTATGGCCTGTTGCCAAATGCACGATATGCGATGCAACGTGCAAGTGAGCTCGGCGAACTAGATGATCAATCGACTTTGCTGTACGGCACGTGCTTAAGCCGGCTCGGCGAATTGGGTGAAGCGCGAAAGTACTTTCAAGAACTCGCCGACGGACGCGGCGAATACCGCATCGATGCGTGGGTGCAAATCGGCTTGGATTACTTAAGGGCGGAGCAACCGATCGAAGCGAGAGATGCTCTGATGCAAGCCGGTCAGGACCCCGTAGCAGAACTCGCGTTAAGCAGACTGCTGTTGCATATGGGACATGCTGATCAGGCCCTGAATATCCTTGAGTCGATGATCCGGCGGAATCCGGATTCAATGAGAGCTCATCAGATGAAAGGATGGGCACTAGAGGCGCTTGATCGTGTTGATGAGGCTCAGGCTGCAGAGCACTATAGTTCGCACTGTTCAGACACGGTGACAATTCATACGGTGACACGTAAGTGGGATGAAGACATGCTGCAAAAGTATGGTGCTGCAGGCCACTTGATGCAAAGTGAATTGCAGATGCAAAAGGGTGATCTTGAGGCTGCTATCAACACGATGCGTGAGTCGATAAAGGATCTACAGCCCCTCTGGCGCCCCCACTACACAAAACGACTCGCGATGTTTTATAGCATGAACGGTCAGGGCGAAGAAGCTGCGAAGCAGCTGGCATCATGGCTCGTCCACAACGGTGAGTCGGCTGTATTGTGGGAGATGGTTGGAGATGCCTGGGCGGCGGCGAATCAGCCTGCAAAAGCGATGAATGCATGGTTTGAAGCGATACGCTATCGCGGTGGGCAGCAGGAAGAAGTAATAGTTCTATTACGCGTTCATCAAAAGCTTGCCGATGAGCTTGCACGACAAGGTCGTAGTGAAATAACGGACTATCATGTTGCCTTGGCAAAGTATGAGGAAGCCCGCATTAACTGGCGAGACGACCGCGTATCACAAGCGGTAACGGGGTTTGAAGCGGTGACAGTAGCCTTACCTGAATTCGATGATGCGTGGTATTATCTGGGCGAGTCGCGATATGCGACAGGAGATATAGAAGGCGCAAGAACGGCGTTTACTCGTTGTCTGGAATTGAATCAGAATTATGGACGCGCGTCTGAGGGGCTTCAGCGTCTTGAATAACTGCGGACTGTTCTTTATTTCAAATGTGAGATGTTCGACATATGCGATTGGTTTTGATTAAACGATCATTCTCCGCTGTCATCGCATTACTGATGGTTCTTAACTTTTCGTTTGCTGAAACGGCCCGTGCTCAGAAGGATACGGCTTTACCGCGGGATGTAATCGTGGTTTGCCATGAGCACCTAAGAAATGGGTTGGGGCCATGGATCAGCCCCCGTGA
>JAKUOW010000360.1 GCA_022451045.1 Pirellulales bacterium
ATCAATACGTCACAAGGAGATCCACAACCAACCTTCGATCTAAGCCCTTTGGCGAACTGTGATGAACCAATACAAACGATTGATGAGGTTCACTCCTTGATTGCAGAACGCTTCGCTAAGGCTGTAAAGAACTGGCATGCAGGCAAGCTTATCGCAACCGATACGGAACTCCTAAACTGGTTATTCAAAAATCAATTACTGCGAGTTTCCAGCGAGTTCACGAACTTCATCGAACAGGATCACTTAAAGTATCGACAACTAGAACAAACTATCACCGAACCAGAGACCGCTTTAATAATTACCGACGGCGATGGGCACGATGAACGCGTATTCGTCAGAGGCAATCATCGCGTACTGTCAGAGAATGCGCCTCGTCAATTATTTACCGCGATAGTCGGAAACACCACACCAAGCCATAACGGCAGTGGCCGGCTTCAACTTGCAAATGATATTGCATCGAGTGACAACCCGCTAACAACCAGGGTCCTGGTAAATCGTGTTTGGCATCATTTATTTGGGCGAGGCATCGTAGCCTCCACAAATAATCTCGGCGTCCTCGGACAAAGGCCAAGCCACCCTGCCTTACTGGATCACCTAGCAACGAAATTCATAACAACGCACAATTGGTCAATCAAATCTCTTTTAAGGTCCATTCTCCTAAGTAGCGCTTACCAGATGAAAAGCACACCGCGGCCGGAGTACATTGATCGCGACCCTCAGAATCAACATTTTCATAGACAAAATATTCGCCGGCTTCAGGGAGAAGCAATCCGTGACGCTATTCTTTCGGTTTCCGGGCGATTAGATGCAACACAGTATGGGCCCAGCATCGCAACCTTTCTGACTCCTTTCATGACAGGCCGCGGCAGACCGGGCCAAGGCCCCATCGATGGCAGCGGCAGACGTAGCGTATACCTGAGCATTCGCCGCAATTTTCTTTCGCCGATGATGATGGCTTTCGACGCACCCGTCCCATTCAATTCTGTAGGGCGCAGAAATGTCTCTAACGTACCAAGTCAAGCTCTTATTCTTATGAACGATCCATTCATTAAGGGGCAAGCCCATTTTTGGGCAGAGCGACTGGTACAGCGAACAGATGAATCCGCCGACTCCAGAATCGAGTTTATGTTCTTGAAAGCTATTTCCAGAATGCCGCGAGAGAAAGAGACCGAAATGATTCGGATGTTCCTCGAATCACAACAGCAAGAATACCAACTTTCAGATGATCAGTTGATTACGGACGTACGCGTATGGAGCGACCTAGCGCATGTCATATTTAATCTCAAACCATTTACCTACCTCTATTAGCAGTTTCCGTTTGAATTCATTAGAAATTCAACGGGAAGGTGAATACTAGAAGCATGAGTCAGAATATCAATACAAATACTCTACGATACTCACGGCGTGATTTGTTACGCCATAGCGGAGGCGGATTAGGCATCGTCGCCGCGGCTGCCATGCTATCAAAGACCCATGCAGCGGATGATGATGGACGAATTGACAGCAAGAAGCCGTTCATCCCACGCCCGTCACACCGTCGAACGTTGGCAAAACACATTATCTACCTATACATGGATGGCGCTCCATCTCAGGTTGATACGTGGGATCCCAAACCAAGACTTGATAAGGATAATGGCAAACCATTTGCCATGAATATTGAGCCAACTCAATTCAACAATATCGGTACAACGCTTAAAAGCCCTTGGGCGTTTCGCCAATACGGGGAAAGTGGGATACCGGTAAGCGACCTGTTCCCAAATATAGCTAAACATGTTGACAAGCTCGCGGTATTGCGATCGATGACGTCCAACTTCTCGGAGCATACAAACGCGAATTACTTTCTACACACCGGAAATGGCACACAAGGCAGACCCGGGATGGGTGCGTGGGTTGGATACGGACTCGGAAGTGAATGTGAGAATCTACCCGCCTACGTGGTATTAAACGGCGGCCTCACCCCGCCGGGCGGCTTGGACAATTTTGGCAGCGGTTTCCTTCCCGCTAGCTTTCAGGGCACGGTGTTTAGTTCAGATGCTGAGCCCGTGGCCTATATTAAATCGCAGGAAGAATCTGGGCTGATACAGCGAAACAAACTCTCGTTGCTCAAGTCACTTGATAGCGCCGAGTCTGAACGTGTAAATCGAGATGGGCAGATTGAAGCAGCCATCTCAAACTACGAGCTAGCTTTTCGGATGCAACGCTTTGTACCTGAATTGACCGACATCTCAGACGAATCCGCCAACACGTTAGAAATGTACGGACTCGAGCAAAAGACTAAAGGCACCGCTACATTTGCGAGGCAATGCCTGTTGGCGAGACGATTGGTAGAACGTGGCGTGCGTTTCATCGAGCTTACGTGTCCGGGAGTTGGACACGACCGTTGGGATCAACATGTGAATCTGAAAAATGGACACAACGACAATGCAATTGCCGTTGACCAACCCATAGGCGCGCTTATCGCTGATCTGGAGCGTCGCGGATTACTAGACGAAACCTTGATCGTATGGTCTGGAGAATTTGGCCGCACGCCCGTTGCCCAAGGCTCCAATGGACGCGATCACAACCCTT
>JAKUOW010000361.1 GCA_022451045.1 Pirellulales bacterium
CATGAAGCCTGTTTTAGACTTAAAATATACTATCTTGCTAACCGCTGGACTCTGGTCCACTCTAATGCTAACTGGCTGCAGCCTGACAGATCGCATTCCAGGTTCTAAACAGCTGAAGGAATTGATTCCCGGAGGGGAAGAAGAAACTCCGACTCTAACCGTGGGCGACCTAACCGTCCCCAATGGGATGAATTACCTCAAAGTCGAAAGCGTTGGCCTGGTCACAGGCCTTAAGAATACCGGCAGCACACCGCCTTCCGGCATGCATCGCCAAATGCTCATCGACGAAATGCAAACACACGACGTAGAAAATCCGAATGCACTTTTAAGTTCACCACAGACATCACTAGTCATGTTACGAGGCTTTCTCCCACCGGGTGTTCGTAAAGGTGATCGGTTTGATGTAGAAGTACGCGTTCCTCCTCATTCAAAAACAGAAAGCTTAAAAGACGGGTATCTTTTACGTTCGCTAATGCGAGAACTCGCGGTGCTCAATCAAAATGTACGAACCGGCCATGTCGCAGCCTTATCGGAGGGATCCGTATTGGAACACACCCTATTCCGAGGTAAAGATGATCCTACGAACAGCCGATCCGGCATCGTACTCGGAGGCGGCGTCTCTCAGATGGACCGTCCTCTGGGATTACTTGTAAAAACCAAATACAGCAGCATCCGTACGGCGACGCGAATTGCCTCAGCAATCAATCGAAGATTTCTGCAATACACTGACGAGAACAGCAAGGGAGTCGCCAATGCAAAAAGCGACAATTACATCGAACTAGCCGTGCATGATAGCTACCGTCACAATGTTTCTCGATATATGAATGTCATACGAAGCATCGTAGTCGGAGAGTCACAATTGGACAGCTTCAGTCGCAAGGAACTGCTACTAGCTAAATTGCTTGAACCAACCACAGCTGCGGAGGCAGCGATGCAATTAGAAGCAATTGGTTCCGAATCAATACCTACGTTAAGACAAGGATTGGCAAGCGAGGACCCGGAAGTCCGGTTCTATGCTGCCGAGTCACTGGCCTATCTGGATGAACCAGATGCAGCCCCTGCACTGAGCAGGCTCGCCTCGGAGCATATCGCTTTCCGCTGGCATTCCTTGACCGCCCTAGCAGGCATGGATCATGTCAATGCCCTGGATGCCATTACTGAACTCTTAAATGCTGAGAGTGCGGAAACACGGGTCGGAGCATTTCGAGCTCTTTGGACTCGAAACCCCAATTCCCCCCTGGTCAACGGACGTACTTTTAATGACTTTCATTACCATCAAGTCGAAACATCAGCCTACCCATTGGTGCACATCTCTATGTCCAAGCGACCGGAAATTGTAGCTTTTGGAGAAGGCGTTATGGTCACACCACCTGACCATGTTTTTGCTGGCAAAGAAATCATCATCAAAAACAAAGGCGACGGCCAATTGCAGATCAGTCGATTCTCGCCCAATATGCCAGATCGCTTTTCCAGTTCTACGACTGCCCTTCCAGATGTCATTCGTGCAATCGCCGAGGTAGATGGAAATTACTCAGACGTCGTCGATATGTTGCAAACGCTTAAAAAGGAAAATGCAATCAATGCCCGGGTACTGATTGGGGCACGCCCACGTCCTGTCTGGAATTTCAATCGCCACGACAATTCAGGCTCGCGTGCTGACTCCATAGAATCACCCGATTCTCAAGAGCGATCTCAATTCAATGTAGCCAATCCAATCCCAGAACTTTACTTCGACCGTCTGGCCGAGACGGAAGCTGATGCCATCAATCGAAATCGCTCTCGAGTTCAAGCAGATTCCTCTGCAACGCAAACGGAGCAAAATAACTCGGAGTCGATGTTAGACAAATTTAAAGCGGCAGTCCCCGGACTTTAACCCATCATCTCAACAGGTACGCACACCCGATGCTAACAGCGCTGGAACTAACCGGCTTTAAGAGCTTCGCCGATAAGACGCGGTTTGAATTCCCCGAAGGAATTACCGTTGTCGTGGGGCCTAATGGATCCGGTAAATCCAACGTAGTAGACGCGGTGAAATGGGTGCTTGGCACGACTAGTGCTAAAAGTCTGCGTGGCAAAGAGATGGCCGACGTGATCTTCAAGAGTCCCAACCAGTCCAATCGCCGGGATATCAACAGTGCTGAAGCAACCATCATCTTTGACAATTCCAGTCGGCTATTACCTCTAGAGCACGATGAAATTCGAGTCACACGTCGCGTATACCGAAGTGGTGAAGGCGAGTACTTAATCAATGACGAACCATGCCGACTCAAGGATATTAAAAATCTAATCAGGGGAACAGGGATCGGCGCTGATGCTTATAGCATCATTGAGCAAGGTAAAGTTGCTCGCATGCTGGAAGCTTCCAGCAAAGACCGGCGACAAATCTTTGAAGAAGCAGCGGGCATTAGTCGGTTTAAAGCCAAAAAGATTGAAACCTTACGAAGATTAGATCGTGTCGACCAGAACTTATTGCGGCTCTCGGACATCGTGGATGAAGTTGAAGGTCGACTAAAAGCTGTTCGCAATCAGGCAACAAAAGCTCGCCGATATAAAGAATA
>JAKUOW010000362.1 GCA_022451045.1 Pirellulales bacterium
TGCTAATGGATGACCGAGATGCTCGTTCTTTAATCGTTGTAAAAGTGTTTTAGACTTATTGATGGCAGATGGATCATCATTACGTACTTTGTAAAAGCAAACAAAGGCATTGAATAACAATTCCGCTTCTGCATCTTTGTCACGCGTTGAAAACCCAGATGCTGCACGTTCAAACGCTTCACCAGCATTAAGAAATTCGCCTTCTTTATATAGAAGTTGTGCCAGGCTTTGATTATTTCGAGCAGTAACCAGTCTGTGGCGGACTGCATCCTGGTGAGTAACCAATTGCTTAAACCGATCAATAACCGCACGCCTTTCTTCGGGTGTTGAATCGTCATCCAACCCTCGCAATTGTTGCGCTACCAATACACTGTCAATGAAGAATGATTCGCCAAAACTTAGCTTGATGTCGTATTTGTTCAACATCACTGCAAGTGCATCTTGACGCTCAATTTTGGCAAGGCCCGAGACTCCAAGATTCAGTACTTCCCTGTCGCTCATCTGGTGACCGTAGCCGATTAACGTCGTAAACAAAACGATGTTGTTGTCAGACCCTTGTGTGGAATCGTCTTCAATCACAGATTCCACCAGAGTACGCAACTTGTCGATACGACTCATGCGTAACAGACACTGTACGCGTCGCAGATTAGCATCATCACGAAAGACTGCACTTACCTGCTTCGAATTCAGCCAATTGAAACAATAGTCTGCAGAACCTTCGTTACCGGATACGTACTCTGTAAGCGCAAGACCAATTACAGATCGAATTTGATATTCACCGAATAATTGCAATTGGATTTCATCGTCAAGCGGTTCCGTCGCTACGTAATCTGAATAGTCCGAATCTTCAGATTCAATACTCAGGAATAACTTAAATGCATCCCGTGCACGCGTTACCGCCCCTGAATCACTATTCGTGCCAATAGATGCTGCATAAAGGTTTGACCAACCCGAGTAGTAAAGTGACGTGCCAAGAATCTGATTCAAGTCATCCCGTCGAATACGATCTGGTGCTGTAACGGGTAGAGAATCCACATCGACCCGACCTAGAAGTTCATCTAGTTCCATTCTGGCATTTTTATGATGGACGTCCAATTTTTGGCCGACTGATGCCAGTATCTCGCGCGCCGCCGTCAACTTTGACGTACTGCGGAACTCTCCGTACCAGTCCTCAATTAGATTCTCACCTCGAGCAACATCCGCTTGTAGCAACAAAACTCTTAGAGATGTTTTATTAGTCTGTGGAAACCGCTGGATTAACGATGACACTCGTTTAATCAAGTCTTCGCGCAGCGATGCATCGTGAGGCATGGAAATCAGTCTACGTGCATATAAATCCGCAAGCTCTTCAGATGCTGTTTTAGCTAACTCGGAATCGCCGCTGTTAATCTGACGTTCGTAATAACGTAGCGGGACATTTGCTAATCCAAGACGGTCTGCTGTTTCAACGACCTCATCCGACTGCGCAACCACATCTGTCGCAACGGAGACTATTGTGATGGAAAGTAGAGTTATCAAACGCAAAGCGGACATGGGAGCTAGTTCTCCGAAGCAATATACGTAACGGTTGCGAAGCTCAATTCGCTGCAAACTTGCATAGCAGCTGCCGGATAATAAAACGGAACACCGTTTCCTACTTTTACAAAGGCTCCATCATCTCGATTTGTAATAGCTTGTAATTGAATTCGCAACTCATCAATCGTGGTAGAGGTTTGACTGCCAAGCCGGAAGGACGGTATACCACCGTCATCAAAGACATCAATGATAATTGGCTCAAGATCTGAAGCTGTATTTGTACCCGATCCATCCGTTTTTATCGCTGGATCTAGCTCTTTCTCAGCCTGCGTGAAACTTGTGGTGACCATGAAAAATATAAGTAGCAGGAACACGACATCAATCATGCTCGTCATTGATAGCTCGAGATTTGACTCTCGCTTCATGCTGCGACTTGTTAACTTCATTTCACTTACCTCTACGACAATACATAGCTATGGGGCAGCCACTGCTACACGAACACCTGGTATTCCAGCTCCGTTAAGTATCTCCATGACCTCGTTTGCACGATCGGTCAATGCATTTCGATCCACTCTTAAAGTGACAAATAGTCGATTCGTATTTCCATCCACTTCCGCTAGTTCCTGAGTGACCATTGCCTGCAGCTGGTTTGTACTAATCGACTCACCGCTCACAATTACTTCGCTGTCAGCGTTTATATTTACGGTCATCTTGGCTGACTGTTGTTCTAGTTCCGCCGAAAGTGCTGGCAACTCAATTTGTTCTTTGTTTGTCTCAGAAATCTGGCTCACGATCATAAAGAAGATAATCAGTAAGAATACGATGTCGATCATCGACGTCATATTCAACTGCATCGGTCTACTTTGTTTTGCGTTGTTAAATCGCATTGGTGACTCGTTCGCTATTACCCGCGGCTCGTTTCAAGAGACGTCGATGGACTATCCTTGCCTTCTACCTAATGGCATTAACATCTGTTCGATCCTGCTGCCTGCTTCTGAAACAAGTGAATCGATACGATTACGGAAGAAGCTATGCAT
>JAKUOW010000363.1 GCA_022451045.1 Pirellulales bacterium
CTCTTTTTTATAGACTGCGAATAGCGCGCCACTCTTTCGGGAGTTCTAGGAGATTAGCTAAAGTCTACCGGAATAGCTGTTTTGGACGTAAATCGGCCACTATCTCGTTAAAACCAACATTTTAGATGACACTGAAATGATAACATGTGTCATCATCGTGATTACACGTTATGAGATAAAGGCGAATCTATGTTGTTCGGCCAATCTTAGCGCGAATAAATTCGCGATTCAGAACGCTGATATGGTCAGTGCTGATTTCTTTGTGGCAAACGGCTTCGCATTCACCATAGTTGGTGCAACTGCCGAAGCCCTCGTTGTCCATTTGATTTACCATATTCAGCACCCTGTCACGTTTTTCTGCATCTCCCTGAGGCAGATGCGCCATGTGAGAAACTTTCGCTGAAACAAATAGCATTGCTGAGGCATTCTTACAAGCAGCGACGCAGGCTCCGCATCCAATACATGTGGCGGCGTCGAATGCGGTGTCGGAATCATCCTTTGGCACCGGTGTAGAATTAGCCTCTGGTGCACTTCCAGTGTTGACGGAAATGAAGCCGCCGGATTGGATAATTCGATCGAATGATGAGCGATCGACCATTAGATCTTTAAGAATTGGAAATGCTGCTGCTCGCCACGGTTCGATATATATATCCGTGGTGTTGTTTCCTGTATTGGCATCAGCGAAGCTTCGCATATGCAGTTGGCAGGTAGTTGTGGTTTCTGGGCCATGTGGTACGCCATCAATCACAAGAGAGCAGGCGCCACAGATTCCTTCACGACAATCGTGGTCAAAGGTTACAGGCTCTTCTCCATTCTCCTCTAGCTGTTCGTTGAGGATATCAAGCATTTCTAAAAATGATGTATCATCCTCGATACTCTGAACTTCATAGGATTTAAAGACACCAGTAGATTCCGGGCTAGCCTGCCGCCAAATGTGGAGTTTATAGTCTCGACTTGCCATCTATTTATAGCTCCGTGTTGCGAGTTGGACGTTCTCAAATTCCAATTCTTCCCGATGCCGTATAGGTTCGGCGTCGTCGCCGTTATGCTCCCATACTGCGACGTGGCAGAAGTCGTCGTCGTTTCGCACAGCTTCACCATCTTCGGTTTGGAATTCTGACCTAAAGTGACCTCCGCATGACTCTTCACGCGCAAGGGCGTCGCGGCACATCAATTCACCAAATTCGAGGAAATCAGCGACCCGTCCCGCCTTTTCAAGTGATGTATTCAAGTCATCCGCAGTCCCGGTGACTTGAACATTCTCCCAGAACTCCTGCTTGAGTTCAGGGATCTTTTTAATAGCTTCCTCTAGGCCATCACTGTTACGACTCATGCCGCAGTTTTCCCACATTATGCGACCAAGTTCCCGGTGGAAGGAGTCTACGGTACGCGAGCCGTTAATATTCAGCAAAGTAGAAATGCGATCGTTACACTCTTGCTCAACCTGTCGGAATTGTTGATGGTCGGTATCCACTGTACTGTGAGCCGGCCCCATTTTTGCAAAGTAGTCAGCAATAGTAGCGGGAAGAACAAAATAGCCATCAGCAAGACCTTGCATCAGTGCACTTGCGCCAAGCCGATTCGCTCCGTGATCCGAAAAGTTTGCTTCACCGATCACATATAGTCCGTCCACGGTGCTCATCAGATTGTAATCGACCCATAGGCCGCCCATCGTGTAATGAGGGGCAGGGAAGATTCGCATCGGAACTTCGTAAGGGTCTTCGTCTGTGATACGCTTGTACATGTCAAACAAGTTGCCATAGCGTGCCCCTATGTCATCTCGTCCCACCCGTTTAATTGCATCACGGAAGTCTAGGTAAACTCCAAGCCCGTTTTTCCCTACACCTCTGCCCTCATCGCAGACTTCTTTGGCACTACGCGACGCGATATCTCTCGGCGCTAGGTTGCCAAAACTGGGGTACTTACGTTCGAGATAGTAATCACGATCATCCTCGCCAATCTCGGATGCCGCGTCAGTAACTCCTTTTTCCTTAGGTACCCAGACACGACCATCGTTGCGGAGCGATTCACTCATTAGAGTCAGTTTTGACTGATGTTCGCCACTAACGGGGATACAGGTTGGGTGAATTTGCGTATAGCAGGGATTTGCAAAACCTGCACCTCGTTTAAAGGCACGGTAGGCCGCGGTTACATTGCAACCCATGGCGTTTGTGGAAAGGTAGAAGACATTTGAATAACCGCCGGTGGCGAGAACAACAGCATCGGCAGCATGCGAGCTAATTCTGCCGCTAACCAGATCGCGCACAACGATTCCTTGAGCTTTACCGTCAATAACCACGACGTCGAGCATTTCGGTGCGGGTATGCATCTTTACCGTGCCAGCAGATATCTGTCGACTTAATGCGGAATACGCACCGATAAGAAGTTGCTGACCGGTTTGGCCGCGAGCATAAAACGTACGAGAGACTTGTGCGCCACCGA
>JAKUOW010000364.1 GCA_022451045.1 Pirellulales bacterium
CAACCGACGGCGAATCACAGCGTCCGGACATGGTCGTCCACCTGCCAGGCGACAAGATTGTCGTTGTTGATGCAAAAAGCCCGTCAAGCAATTTCACTCAGGCGATTGAAGCGGAAACCGACATCGAGAAAAAGGATCAGTTAAGGAAGCATGCTCAAAGTGTACGCAACCATGTCAAGACGCTGACTCGAAAAGCATATTTTGAACAATTTACGAATAGTCCCGAGTTCGTGGTCATGTTTATGCCAAGTGATGCACTCTATGCCGCTGCCGTTGAACAGGATCCCGATATCGTAGCTGACTCCATATCCGGACGCGTTATTATTGCTTCCCCAACCACCTTGATCGCATTACTCAAATCGATCGCGTACGGGTGGCAACAAGAAACTCTCGCGAAAAATGCACAAGAAATACAAAACCTTGGAAAGGACCTATATGCTCGCGTCGCCACATTAACGGAGCATATTTTAAACATGGGCAAGGGTTTGGACCGAGCCGTTACAAACTACAACAAAGCGATTAGTTCACTTGAGTCGCGAGTGTTAACCGCGGCCCGGAAATTCGATCAATTAGGTGTCGCGACGGGAAAAAAGGACATACCTGAAGTCCCGACAATCGAAGTTTCACCAAACGCAATAAGCGCGCCTGAGCTATTGGAACAACAGTCGCTAGAACAAACCCATGTTGAAGATGACGACTAGACCAGAATTTGGTTTATCACACTACCGCTTACATCAGTAAGTCGAAAATCACGACCCGCATGATGGTATGTCAACCGTTCATGATCTAATCCCAGTTGTTGTAATATAGTCGCCTGAATATCTTGCACATGCGTGCCGTCCTGGACCGGTTGGAAACCAAAGTCATCGGTCTGTCCAATGCTGTAACCTTTCTTGATGCCTCCCCCAGCCATCCATAGCGTAAAGGCCTGTGGATGATGGTCACGTCCCTTAGTCCTGCTTAGTGTTGGATTTGTCTCAACCATCGGGGTTCTTCCAAATTCGCCCCCCCAAATGACTAGCGTCTCATCTAGCATGTCGCGCCGTTTTAAGTCCAATATCAAAGCGGTTACCGCCTGATCAGTGTCTGCCGCACCACTCTTCACGTTTCCCAGCACATTTGAGTGCGCATCCCAACCGCTTCGATAAAGACTGATATACCGAACGCCCCGTTCGACCATACGTCGAGCCAACAGACAACTTCGAGAAAATGACGCTTGTTCAGGGTCGCATCCGTAAAGCTCTATCGTCTCTTTTGTTTCAGTCGATAAATCCATCAATTCGGGAGCAGATAACTGCAATCGAGCAGCCATCTCATAGCTTGAAATCCTCGTTTCTATCTCAGGATCCTTTAGCTGTTGCAATTTCCGTTCATTAAGTCGCTTAATAAAAGCTATCGACTCTCTCTGCGCTTTTTCGCTTACCCCTTTTGGAGATTCCACGTTTAGGATGGGAGCACCTTGTTTGCGAAACATCACACCGGTGTAAATCGTTGGTAGAAACCCACTAGACCAAAGTGCCGCTCCACCACTTAAGCCACCGCCAGTATTCATCACCACAAAAGAAGGAAGATCTTTCGTCATTGAGCCCAGTCCGTACGTCACCCATGAACCTAAACTGGGACGCCCGGGCTGGCCAAAACCGCTATTAAAAAAAAGTTGGGCAGGGGCATGGTTAAACTGGTCGGTATGTACGCCCCGCAAGATGCAAATCTCATCCGCAATTTTCGGAAGGTGCGGGAGGACTTCGGAAATTGTCTGTCCACTGTTTCCATGAGTTCCAAATTTGGTCTGAGGACCAAGGACTCCAGCGTTAGGTTGTATGAACGCATACCTTTGGTCTCCAATCACGGATTCCGGCAAAGGCTTACCTTCCAGACTCGTCAACATTGGCTTTTGATCGAATAACTCAAGTTGACTGGGCGCACCAGCCATAAATAAATGAATAACACTCTTCACGGTGGGCTTAAAATGCGGTGACTTCGCTTCCAAACGGTCGTTACGCTCTCGTCCCATAGCCTCACCAGCAAGTAGGCCACCCAACGCTATCTTTCCAATACCAACGCCGCAATCCCCAAAGAAGTGTCGGCGTGCAATTGCGTATCCC
>JAKUOW010000365.1 GCA_022451045.1 Pirellulales bacterium
CAACAGATAACAGTCAATCGGTTGCTGATGTGCAATTTGCTCCATTGGCTCGCACCATCATTAAGATCACGGGTTCTGACCGAGCTGCATTTCTACATAACTTTTCAACAAATGACATTGTGAAGATGCAGCCTGGTGATCGATGCGAAGCGTTCATAACATCCGTGCAGGGCAAGACACTTGGGCATGTGGGTGTTTACTGCGTGGAGGAAGCATTGGTGCTGGTGACGGCAGATGGTCAGCAAGAGACTCTGATCAATCATCTGGACCGCTACATCATTATGGAGGATGTTGAGTTAGAAAATTGCAGCGGTATAGCGTCTACATGGTTGTTATTCGGGGAAGGAACTCCTTCTGTTGCTCCTGAGCTAAATGGCGTGGAATTCATGAGTCCGTATGGTTACTGCGGCGAGACGTGTCAGTTACTTCTTGGAGATGCTTCTACTGCTGAATCACTTGAACAATTGCAGGTGAGGGAAGCATCCAGTAATCAGATAGAGACCCTGCGTTTGGAAGCTGGATTTGTTGAATTTGGTGTAGATGTGACCGAGGCAAATCTGCCTCAGGAAGTTGCCAGAGATGCAATTGCCATTAGTTTTACAAAAGGTTGCTATCTCGGTCAGGAGACGGTTGCCCGGATCGATGCGCTTGGTCACGTGAACTGGTTGATGCGGACGATAACTGGCATTGGACTCGCATCTCTTAACGCCGGCGATGAAATCGCTGGAGATGAAGGGAAGACAATTGCTAGACTGACGTCGTGTAGTAATGCATCTGATCCCAGCCAAAAAATCGCACTAGGATATGTCCACAAGGACTTCGCTGAATCCGGTACAACGATTGCAGACGGAATTCAGGGTGCATGAATTGACCACGTCTGTGAGTTGATTGCTCTTCTCGATTAAAGCAGTTTACCTGTATACTCCGAATCGCAGTAGTTGCTCGCAAACTCCATTCGCAATAACTCCAAGCTCCAATGCGGGAAATTGTTGCCACGGTGCAGGAAGCACAGTGAACCATCGCATTTATTCACCATGGAAGGTGAGTCCGCATGGATTTCCGCGTACGACGAATTGTTGTCGGTCTCTTTATGGTCGCCATCTGTTTTGCGATGGCACATCGAACTTCAACGCCGCTGTGTGCAGATGATTCCAAGCCAGGATCCGAAGCGGCAAAAACAGAGCCACCCAAGCAGGCACTCATCACGCGACTTAAATGGATGCAGTTTTTCGTGGTAAATGGCCATCTGGAACCACGCTACATTCGCCGCAGCCAAAATCGAAGCGTCACGGTCAATCACCACGAAAGTGACAGTCAAGAACACGCCGCTATACGCATGAGCGGTGCAAATCTGAGAATCACGTATCAGTTGTCTACGCCCAACTACGGTATCAACGTAGAGTATGTGCACCCTAACAACGTGACGATCATCCATACCCAACACAACGAGGGCGAATTAGTGACAGTGCTTTCACAAACCCCCGACAACTTGCTTGTAGTTAAGCAGCAGAACGAGAGTTGGGAATCGGACCATTTATGGCTGCTGTTGTTATCCATTCCAAGAGACGTGCGTAACAAAGTCATTGACATGGTGACATTTCTGACACCTGATAGTCAGGTGCAACGCAAGGCGGAACAAATCGAATCGGAATTGGTGCGCGTCGCTACGAGCGACGATGAGAGGATTGATATTCCCGTTATAAACCAGCTGGTGGAACAGCTGCGAAGTAAGTCATTCGTTGAGCGTCAATCTGCTGATGCCGAGCTACGTAAGATGGGAAACCAAATCAGCGGTTATCTGGCAGAACTCGACCAGCAAAGGCTTTCGGCGGAACAGCGACTGAGGATCCGGCGTATCTGCCAGACGAGTACTCCAAGGATGATGGATTCATCAACGCTGGTCATCACATGGCTAAAAAACGCACCAAGTACGTGGTTTGCATTGTCGCAGCATCCCAATCGCGATGTGCGCATTGCATCATCCAGACAACTTAACCTGATGTTCGACGTGGACATCAAGATCAACCCGGACTCTAGTCCGTCGAGCAGGAAAGTCCAGATCGCGGACTTTAAAGCAGCTAGCAATTTGCGCTAACGTGCGATGGCGACAGTTCTGAATTGGACTGAGTGTGTCGAGTTATTTCACGTGTTCAGCAAGTTCTTTGACAAACTCAGTCACTTCATCCAAATGGCGTGAAACCTTTTCAAGGTGTTCAGCTATTTCGTCAATGCGTCGGTGAGCATCATGGATCGCGTCATGCATGGCTTCGACATGCTCGTGATGATTGTCGTTGTCACGTTCGTGATGTAGGACGTTCTCAAGTACATCATGAACTACGTTCTCATGATCATCATG
>JAKUOW010000366.1 GCA_022451045.1 Pirellulales bacterium
CGGTGGTGCTGGTCTTCACCATCAAACAGACTGGTGTATTGCAGATCACGAGGCTGGATATGTATCTCCAGCCAAAACTCTGGCCATGATGGCTGTCGACTTGCTCGCCGGAGATGCTGAACAAGGAAACAAGGTGCTTCGTGAGTTCGAGCCGGCAATGTCAAAGGATGAATACCTTGACCGCCAAACGTCAGTATTCAAAACGGAGCGATTAGGGTAACCGAGGTATGAATATGGAAATCCAACGTAGAGGAATCATATACGATGCTACGCAATCATCGGATGCGGAGAAGATTGCGTATACGACGAGTCTTGTAGTGCTTAATTCCGGAGTACTGCTTGCAGGGTGGCAAATGGGAACGGAAAAGCACACTCCTCATAATACAATTGGATTGGCCCGTTCAACGGATGGTGGACAGTCGTGGCAACGCATCCCGCATCGGTTTGAGCATGTACTAAATGGTGTGCCAGGCTCCTTTCTCGCAGCCGAAATGGTGGAAGCATTACCCGGACGGCTTCAAATCTACAGTACGTGGGTCAATCGAACTGATCCCACGTTACCTCTCTTTAATCCGGATACCGAAGGCCTTTTGCCGACAAAGATCGTAGTGTGTGAATCCACAGACGATGGCGATAGCTGGGGTCCATGGCGAGAGATCGACACTGGCGAACTAAAGGGCTGTGCTGTCACTGGACCAATTCTCAAGTGGTCTGATGGGAGCATTGGTTGTAGTTTTGAAAGTTTCAAGGAATTCGATGATCCATCACCAGTTGAACCTGGTGCGTGGATCGTGGTGTCACGTGATGCCGGAAAATCTTTTACGTTGCCGACTTTGATTGCGCAGGATCCGACACACGGAAAGTATTTTTGGGATCAACGACTTGCCACTAAATCAGAGCCTGGAGCATATGTTGGGATGTTCTGGACGCACAACCGAGCCGAACAATGCGACATGAACGTGCACATTATTCACGGTTCAACTGAGCAAGTGCCTAACGCAAACACGATTCCGACAGAAACGGTGATTGAGGGGCAGATCTGTGCGTGCGCTGCGGATGGCAATCGAGTGTTAGCGGTTGTCGTTGATAGAGAACAGCCTGGTACGATCGCGCTTTGGATATCAAAAGATAATGGAGCATCATGGGGTATAGAGGATCGAATGGTCCTTCACCAACATGATGAACAGGCGTTACTGACACAAGGTCGTACGGATATCGACTACGTGGAGTACTGGGACGATATGGCAAAATGGAGCTTCGGTCACCCAGCAATACAAAAAATAAATGACGGCTGGTTAGTTGCGTGGTATGCAGGATTGCCAGATCGCATGAGCATACACTTTGCAATCCTCAGCGAATGACGCTCAACGAAACATACTTTAATTCTATTTACCAAATGTGTTAATCCAGGTCCGCACTTCGTTGGAGCCGCGCTCTGCACCCGCGACCAAGTCAGGTTTGCCGTCTCCGTTTACATCAGTGGAGATGATCATGTTCACGCGGCGCCAGTTCTTTCGAATGATATGTTCCTTCCATCCGGAACGCGGATCGCCAGTGTTTTCAAATAGTAGTATCCGATGTTCCTCGTCCGGCGTTTCTTTTATCTTTAGGTCTCCGTACCCGATCGTAACGGCGATGTCATGATCACCGTCGTTATCGTAATCGAGAACAGTCGGTTCAAAGACTCCTAGCAGATCCTTTGAAACTACGTGTGCTGTCCATAACTTTCCACGTTTTGGGGCATCGTTTTCATACCAGATTAAGCGTTCTTTTTCTGCTTCGCCTGTAAAGCCCATGCCATGTGCCATAACCAAATCAAGATCACCGTCATGGTCCAAGTCTATACAATGGCCGTGAGTTGGAGACGGCGATACGTTGTCTATAATCCTTCGCTTCCAACCGTTTTCGATTGGATTACCAATGTTTTCATACCAGACCACTAGATTTGCCGCCCTCGCGGTGCCAATGAGATCTGGATCGCCATCTCCGTCGATGTCTTCAGCGGCGATGTGACGCGTTTCGGCCAAATTCTCATCTACGACATGTTTTTTCCATGGCCCATCAGTCGGCGTGCCGTCATTTTCAAACCAAACGAAGTTGTTGCTCAGTCGCCAACTGGAGGCAGCTACGTCCAGATCACCATCGCCATCGAAGTCAGCTACGGCGACATCATATGCACCGACAAGCTGTTTATCGCAAATGATATAACGCTCCCAAAGTTCACCATCTGTAGGTGTTCCATCATTGCGAAACCAAAGTACATCTCCATGCAGATTCTTAACGATGACAAGACCCAGGGGCCCGTCCTGATCGATGTCAGCAAGTTTATGACGCTCGTGTCTTTCTGGG
>JAKUOW010000367.1 GCA_022451045.1 Pirellulales bacterium
GATAAGACGGCTGACTTGACATCAAACTCAATAACGCTTGCCATTCGCTGATTCCCCCGTAGATGGGCTGGAAGTTCAGATTAGTTAGTAAAAACAGCTGTTTCCGAAAATGATCCCGGCCCGACTTTGTCGACTCATAACCGTGTTTCCGGCGTAAAAGCCAGCGGCGGGAGTCGAACCCGCAACCCCCGCATTACGAGTGCGGTGCTCTGCCAATTGAAGCTACGCTGGCGTACCTTCCCCACTGCAACAGTCGGAAACTAACACCCTAAAAGAAGTGCTTAGGGTAGTCAATAGCCTAGAGACAGGCGCACAAAAACAGCGAGGCTTAGGCGCGCCAACACACGTTGGCTTTGATTCCATCGTCAGGGGCAATTGAACAATGGTACCGTCCTACGCCCAAACCCCGCTGGGTCTAAGTTTTGAATGTTAAGCCTCTGGGTAACTCACACGCGTTTGCCTGTTTAGTACGTCGGCTCGGTCATCCTAACTTGTGGGTAACACCTGATACTTAAGCAATAGGTGTGCCAAAAGCGTGTCACCGGTGCCAGTTGCACGTTATTATTTTCCATTTCGCAAACAGTAAATGGGCGAAATCTCCTAGTTTTCCTGCTGTAGGTACCCAAATACCACCAAAAATGATTGCAAAAAATATCTGGAATACTGCCGATAACAGTAACAGTTACGGTAGCTCAACTCGAATCGACCTGTGTCATCGTGATACAATGCTGCAAAATAGAACACCTAAAACAGCTCAATAAAGCGTCTAATGGCTGATCTGCTTACCGACAATCACATCGCAGTGGTCGATGAAGACAAGCGTGATGTCGTTTTGCTGCTCAATCCCAAAGCAGGCAGGGGTTCAAGTAAAGAACAGGTTGATCAACTTTGCTCAGAACTTGAAAAGCGTGGATTTCGTTGTCACAGTGACACAAATCTGTCCTCGTTTACGGAAACGGTTGAACGATT
Source organism: Pirellulales bacterium (assembly GCA_022451045.1). Classification (GTDB taxonomy): domain Bacteria; phylum Planctomycetota; class Planctomycetia; order Pirellulales; family Pirellulaceae; genus UBA11883. The sequence goes on from JAKUOW010000367.1 coordinate 970, forward strand.
ACATCAAAAAGGCAATTTGAGAACCGTTGTTTCCGTCGGCGGTGATGGCACAATCAGTCTTCTTTTAAATACGATTGCATCTGATATCCCTATCACTATCTTTCCCCAAGGTACTGAAAACGTCCTGGCGAAATACCTAAAGCAACCAAAACAAGTTTCTCGGCTTGCTGACATCATTGAAAAAGGAAATTATGCGGTATTGGATGTAGGTGTTCAGAACGAACAGCGATTCTCCCTGATGGCGAGCGTAGGAATCGATTCTCAGGTCGTTCATACCTTGCATGCCAAACGCAGCGGCCATATTCGTCACTGGTCATACATATGGCCGAGTATCAAAAGTGCTATCCGCTATCGTTATCCCAAAGTGCGGGTTCTTGCGTATGACAATCTAGGCACACAAGTGGCTGACGAACTTGGTAAGTGGGTGCTGGTTTTCAACACGCCACTGTATGCCCGTAAACTTAAATTTTGTCGGGACGGCAATCCGACAGATTCCAAACTGGATGTCTGCGTTTTTTCCGGTGGCACACTGTTTCACATGATGTGGTACATCTTTGCAGTTATGCTTGGATTCCATCATAAACTCAAGAGCACAAAGATCTTTACTGCCTCTCGCGTTGAATTAACGGGCGAAGAGTCCGAGGTATGCGTACAAGTCGACGGTGATCCTGCTGGAACGCTTCCGATCACATGCGATTGCATCGCTGGTGAAATGAGACTGATGATTCAAGTCACAGACGACTCTACCTGAATCACATCAGCTGACTAATTAGATAACAACCCTGCCAGGGCTTTATCCCCGTCAGACTGAACTGATTCGGAGTTATTGAGTATCTCCGTTGCCTTTCGAGTCTCTCCAATCGCGACATAGCATCTCGCCAAATTGTACTTCGCGATGTGGTGCAGCGGGTGGGAATCACCTTCCGGCATCAATCGAGTTTCAAACAACTCGATGGCCTGTAGATAATATCCTTCTTCCATATGCAGCATACTCAGCCAAAACGATGCAAGCCGTTTGGCCTTTATGAGGTACTGCTTTTGTTCTCTGACTCGCTTTGTGAATGCCAGCTT
>JAKUOW010000368.1 GCA_022451045.1 Pirellulales bacterium
ACTCAATATTCTAGCGCGCCAACCAACCCAAATCTGCGGAGATGTGCAGCTCCGTATTCACCACCATCTATTGGCGAACTGCAAGCGTGACGCAATCAAAACGGTCTATTCTAAGCCTCAAGCGCTATCCCAATGTCGTGAGTGGCTCGCGAAACATCTACCGTTTGCTGAAACAGCCGACACAACTAGCACAACGGCCGCTGCCAAACTTGCATCGACTGAACCGGGTGCTGCCGCTATAGCCAGCATTCAGGCCGGACGTCATTTTGGGCTAAACGTACTTAATAGTGGAATCGAGGACTTCAGGGAAAACGTAACCCGTTTTGCGGTCATCGGTAATGTTGAGACTAAACCAACACGTACGAGTCGGACTGCCATTATGTTTGAATTGCCACATGAACCCGGCTCGCTCGCCGATGCCATGGGAGTGTTCAAACGGGCCAAGCTCAATCTGACCTGGATCGAATCATTTCCCAAACCGGACACCCCTAAAGAATACGTCTTCTTTGTTGAGGTTCAGGGCCATCAACTCGATAAACCTGTTAGCAATGCACTCAAGGGTTTACGAAAACAAACCGAAAGACTTGAGTGCCTAGGAAGCTATCCGGTAACAGGCATCATCGAGGGAAAATAGAAGCCATTTTCAGTAAATCCCTCCGCCCCAATCTCCTAGCACCCGTCTAGTCGATTTATCCACCCCTGTGCTAAACTGCGCGTTTACCCATTACCACTTTGACCCGCCCTATCGCTTGAATCGCGTCATTACATCAGGACTCACAAATCGTGATCATTATCCTAAATAGCGAAATATCAGACTCCCAGCTAGAAGACCTAATCAACCACGTTGAAAAAGCTGGGATGCAAACGCACCTCAGCAAGGGAACCTTTCGGACAATTGTCGGCCTAATTGGTGACGAATCAAAAGTCAGCGGCGATCAACTTCGCACTTTTCCAGGTGTCGAAGATGTAGTTCCCGTATTGCCACCTTATAAACTCGCAAGTCTAGAGGCTCATCCGCAGCCAAGTATTGTTAATGTCGCGGGAGTAGCTGTAGGCGGTTCAAATCTTGCGATGATTGCGGGGCCATGTTCAGTGGAAACGGAAGAACGGATGCACTCCATCGCACGATCGATTAAGGCTGCCGGTGCCAATATTCTACGGGGAGGCGCCTACAAGCCTCGGACAAGTCCGTATTCCTTTCAAGGCCTCGGCCCTGAAGGCCTTGAATTCCTGCGTGACGCCGGGCGTGAAGTAGGGTTACCAACGGTTACAGAAATCACCGACGTTAGAAATATCGATATCACGGCTGAACACGCCGACGTATTGCAAGTCGGCGCCCGCAACATGCAAAACTTTGTATTACTTAGAGAGCTTGGCCGTATTAAAAGGCCAATTTTATTAAAACGTGGAATGAGTGCTACCATTGAAGATCTACTGATGAGTGCTGAGTATGTACTTTCTCAAGGCAACCCAGACGTAATTTTATGCGAACGAGGAATTAAAGGTTTTGACACGATCACGCGCAATGTCTACGATGTCGCCGCAGTTCCTGCAGTTAAGACACTATCTCATCTCCCAATTATCGTGGATCCAAGCCATGCCACTGGTAAACCAGATCTAATCCCCCAATGTGCATATGCCGGTATCGCAGCTGGACCAGACGCTGAGCATATCGAAGTACACGACTGACCACATCCGACGGGCCACAGGCCCTACTGCCGGAACAATATGCGGAAGTAATGAATCAAATGCGAGCTGTAGCCAGCGTCTTTAACAAATCGATAAGTGAATCAAACGGAGCCATTTCGTGAGAAAGCCATTCATAGCCGGAAACTGGAAAATGAATCTACACCGTGATCAGGCGGTGTCACTTGCCGAAGGAATTGCGCATTATGTATCGGACGCAAAGACGTATGACGTCGCTGTCTGCCGGCCCTGTATCTCTCTCGATGCCGTCGCACACACGCTTGACGGATCCGCCGTCTCGCTAGGCGC
>JAKUOW010000369.1 GCA_022451045.1 Pirellulales bacterium
AGCTCCTGCTGTCGTGGGAAACGGGTTCGAGACCGCAGGCGAAATAAACGACGCGATACAGCATTTCAAAGGCAATCAGTTTGCGAGAGCGTTGATCGACACAGCTTGGTGGACTCTGCATAGCGCTATGACTGACACTCCATTACACGAACTGATAGGCGCCCAGCGCGATGCAATTCCGGTGGGTGCTGATTTTGGTGTAATGGACAGCATTGATGACCTTTTAGCGTCAATCGAAAGTGCTGCTAACGAAAACTTTCCAAGAGTAAAGCTTAAGTTCCGTCCTGGTTGGGATTTGCCTATGATTCGGGCGGTGCGCAAAGCATTTCCCGAATTACCGTTTCATATCGATTGCAACAGTGGTTACCGCCTTTCCGACCTGGAGTTGTTCCAGGAACTCGATCAATACAACTTAGTAATGTTCGAGCAACCCCTAAACCATGATGATGTCGTAGATCACGCCAGCCTCCAAGCCGCTGTCGCGACCCCTGTCTGTTTAGATGAGAGTATTTCATCTTTACAAATGGCAAAACAGGCAATCGCTTTAGGTAGCTGCAAATACGTCAACATCAAGCCTGGTAGAGTAGGGGGGCTTAGCACGGCCATCGCGATCCACGATCTATGTGCAAAACATGGGATTCCGTGCTGGGTTGGAGGAATGCTTGAAAGTTCAACCGGCAGCGCAATTTGCACCGCACTTGCGACGCTTCCAAACTTCACCTATGCAGCTGACATATTCCCAAGTAGCCGATATTACACAAGAGATCTAAGTTCACCTGCAATGGAATTAGAAATGCTCGATGGCATTCCACACGTGCGCGCCTTTTCCACCTTACCAGAGCCTGATCAAGCACGTTTGGAGTCCGCAACACTTGCCACGACAGTTATCCAATAGTCGTGCAGTCATAGTGCCATGCTGCACATATCTGATCTGCCGTCTAAACCAGAAGCATTGCGTCACCATATGAGTAGAAACGATATCGGTTCTCAACCGCCTTTGCATACGCTTCTCGGACGAGCTCCTTTCCCGCAAACGCACTAACTAATAACAACAAAGTTGACTTAGGGAGATGAAAGTTTGTCATCATCATGTCGACACTCTTGAACTCATAAGGCGGATAGATAAACAAATCCGTGTTTCCGCAAAAACCGTCCAATGATCCTGTCCTACTGGCGGTTTCAAGTACACGAACCGATGTGGTCCCGACTGCGAAGATCCGGCCACCATTTTCGCGGTATGCTGTAAGGCGATTTGCGCATTCCGGTGTTATTTCACACCACTCCGAATGCATCTCATGTTCATCAAACGTATCGGTTGAAACGGGTCGAAATGTTCCAATTCCGACATGTAACGTTACAGACTCGACAGCTCGTACCTTTGCTCTAGTTTCTTTAAGCAATGCATCTGAAAAGTGCAGGCCTGCTGTTGGTGCCGCAACCGCCCCTGGCGTCGCAGCGTACACTGTTTGATAACGTTCTTTATCCAGGTCCACCATTTCTCCGGACCTGATGTATGGCGGCAACGGTACGCGACCGTGTTCTGAAAGTAACTCCTCCCAATCACGACCCTCCCTTGGCCGAACTACCCAAGCGCCGCCATCAAGCTTTGCTACCATAACAACTTCGCGGCCTGGTCGACCTTCCGTGTCTATAAGCCGAATCACCTCTCCTGGATGTAATTTACCGCGTGTTTTACTAAGGAGTTTTCCCAAACCATCACCATCTCGCTCAAGAAAGAGTCCTTGCCACTTACCTCCCGTACTAACACGTTGTCCTACCAAACGCGCCGCGACCACTCTTGTGTTATTTACAACCATCACGTCGTCAGGCAAAAGCATATCTGGCAAGTCGGCGACGTCTGCATGTTCGATTCGGCCTTCCTTTATATTCACAACGAGCAAACGCGCACCGGCTCGATCCTTGGATGGCTCTTGAGCAATTAGTTCTGGCGGGAGTTCATAGTCATAATCCGCAAGTTCCGACATACTATGCTTACCTCTGACAATCGCGCTTCATTAATCGAGTCTGAAACCGGCGAACAAAACTATAGATTCACGCCGTATTGGAATTCAGACAAACGATTATAATGCGAATGTGGTTACACGATAATTGCAGGTCTGTACAAGCCACCTTCACCATTACAAGACTCACACCTTCCCTCTAGTTGCACACCGGCCATCTTGAAACACATCATCGCATTCGTCGTAACTGAACTAGAAACCGGAGGAGCGGAGAACAATCTAACTCGCCTCGCGATCGGTTTGAACG
>JAKUOW010000037.1:0-17161 GCA_022451045.1 Pirellulales bacterium
ACGTGGACCATTGTTCCGGTCTAAGCGATATCTCCTCGTCCCTATACATCATGGGAGTCAATTCGGTCATGACCATGTCCTTCGTACGCCTCAAGACAAAGTCACCAACCAACTCGGCCATTCTTGGCACCGGCATACCTGTATGCAAATAACCGGGGCTAAGAAACTCAAACAATCCAACCAGATCATCCGGACTGTTTTCCACAGGTGTTCCGGTAAGTGCCCAACTGCGAGACCGGGAAACACCACGAATCACCTGGCTCGTGGTATTAGATTTATTCTTGATCCGTTGTGCTTCGTCGAGCACGACTAAATCAAAGTGATTACCTTCCTCACTTACGAACATGTGATCCCGTACGACCAACTCATAGTTTGCCACTCTCACTGCAGGCTCATGCTGTCTCCACTGCCATTCGCGGCGCTTTTGATCTCCTTCAATTGCAGCAATCGGAATCTCTGGTGCCCAGGTAGCAAACTCCCGCAACCAGTTACTCACCAGCGGTTTGGGACACACCAATAAAATGCGGCGCAACTGTCCTGAAACCAATAACATGCGAATCGTTGTAATCGCCTGCATGGTCTTACCCAATCCCATTTCATCAGCAAGCACTGCTTCGAATCTAGGGAACAGAAATGCAACACCTTCATACTGGTATGGGAACGGTTCAAATGGAAAGCGGAGTGACGCCGAAGCGATAATGGACTCCAGCGGTGGCTGCAACAAGTAGTACAACCTATCTTCGAGTTTGACGATATCCTTTGGGGGTTGCATTCGTGTAGCTTGCGGGAGATCGCCATCACGTCGCCGTGTTTTCTTCCGTCGTTGTGCGCGACTACCAGAAACAGGAGAAACCGGTTTTTGAGAGTCCGCTAGCATGAAGCTTGACCACTGAGCAGATTCCGGAAACCGGAACCCCCTAACCTGAACCTTGGGGTGACGCACGCTCAACGACACGACCTGCGGCTGGCTTGCAAACAGATTCACGTCGTCCGAATCAACGCGAGGAGAACGTGCAATAGCTGAATTCCACCCTGTGGTAAAGAAGTCTACAGGCGGCGTAAGAGACTCCGGAGCATCACCGACATTACGATTCCAGCTGATGACCTCAACAGCTTGGGAAACTGATTCGGGCTTGTACGGCTCAACATTTCGGCGGCGTCCAAACCACATCTCTCAATTCCTATTCACTTACATTTAAATCGCCAATTACAACCACATGGTCTCTAGGCTGCTCGCGCCCCGCGACGCGCTTCCTCTATCGCAGACTGGATTCGCTGGAAAGGTTCATCCAGATCAACCGTCTCATATAACTGAGAAAGCGTTTCGGTAACTTGCCGCCGATCCAAATCTAACCCTTGTTCCATACAGCATCTCCATCGTTCAATGTCGACTGATTGAAATTGAGATGCCGGCGGTGGCGTTTCGCTTAAACGCTGTAACCACAACCGTGGACAACCAAGTTTTCCATCCATGGCCAGCGTAACATCATTCACCAGAACAAAATCCGGCTTAATGGATGCCTTGCTGACCAGTGCCGTGGAAACAACTTCACCATGTAGATAAGGCTTAAGCGTATTTCCGTATAGGATTTCCTGAGCCCTGTTAGCCTTTACCGGTGAAGTACAGTGAAACTCTAGCGGCCGCGCACCGATATTCAGAATCAAATACCCGCCAATACTGCCAACAGAATCAAATTCCAGCACGGTCAAAAACCCAATCGTTGTTTTTGATTTGCTCGAGCTCATATACCGCTTTCTAAGTCGCCTACCGTAACAAAGAATTCAAAATTCACCTGCAATACCAAAACCGCCTATATTTTCAGCGATTTGAGGACGCATGATAGATCGGAAAATCGGACAAAAAGGAGATCGACTTTAGCTCAAACATGATCCGGAATTGATCCGTGCAAAGAAATGGCGTAAATTCTGCCGACCGATTACTATATATAGATAAGCGTTTATCGGAGTTTGCAGCCAAAATGTCACAAGATCCTAAACAAAACCCGTTGACCCCAATGTTTAGCATTGATGTCTCCGCATCACCTTCGCAAGATCCAACTGCACAAGGTGAAGACACCAACACACTGCTTGCGTCACTCATGCGACGCATGATTGCGGAACAAGAGAAGTCGAATCAACTGTTAGCAGGACTACTCGAACAAGCACAAAATCAACAAAAACAGCGTGGCGCAGACTTACAACGCTGGAAAGAAGCTAATCCTGAACTAGCTGAACAGTGTCGCGAAGCCGCTGAGATTCTCGGCAAAGTACAAAACGAGTTTCTGTCCTCTGTTACTGACGAAGTAACATACAACGAAGATGCGTTGGTCGACAGTGATTACATGCTGCAGGAATTTGTCGATCGCTTCGGGCCACGACTGGCGCATCTAAATGGCGTCCTGCAAGTCGTCTCACAACTGGCTGCACCAAAAGACGATAGTTAGCACCGCACGTTTGAGCTCTGCCTGTTAGAACTGTGACGCTATCAGGATGTTGGTTATTTTCAAAAACCAACACTCAAAATAGATCTCAGACTCAACCATCCATTAACTGTCTGATGACCCACGCGGACAATTCATCCCGACGTTGGCTATACATGTGATCAGCTCCATCAATAACGTCGACGGTTACCATCGATTCTGCACCGCTGCCAGCGACCCTTTCAGAAATCAACTCCGGCAGCCCTTCAAATGCAACTGAGCCTGTAAGCTCTTCGGATCCGAAGCACACTTGAGTCGGTGTTCGCAAGTGTGCAACATGCTCAAGAATGTTGTATCGCTCACCCGGTCCATACTTATCGACATACGAACCAGCAGCAATCAACAACGGGAATGGAAACGTAATATCTATAAGCTTACCCGGTTGGCCCATTGCCATCGCTTGATCGGCCACGGCAAGCGACTGATCATACTCAGCACTACGCGGCCCATTAATAAAAGCCATATGTGAAAGTCGCGGAGGTGACAATGCGATCACCTGGCTAACTTCTTCATGCGGGTCGTTTGCTTCAGCGTAAATTACCTTGATCGCCCCGAGACTGTGACCAAGCAAAACGACCTGTTCATAACCGCGCGATTTGCATAGGTCGATCCAGGCATCCACGTCGCGACGACAATCGTCAATAATCTCATACGCGGCACCCATGCGTGTGCCGCCGCGATTGGTTGCCACCGTGCAGCAGTTATCCCGGCCGCGCGTGTTCACACGCAATACATCGTACTGATCCGACGCAATCCCACTTGCGAGTGTGGCCATCATGCTCGACGTGTAGAAGTTACTGGCTACACCGTGAAGGCAAACAACCACACCAGCCGCATGTCCATCGACATCAGAGTGCTGATTCAGCGCACCATGCAATCTTAATCCATCACTAGTTTGAGTCTGAACGAGTTCAACAATCATGCTCTGTGAATTCTTTCGGTCATCGTAAAGAGTTTAGCCGAGCAACTCAGGTAAGATCCGGCCATGCACATCCGTCAAACGATGATCCCTCCCGGCGTGGAAATAAGTAAGAGCAGTATGATCCAGACCAAGGATATTCAGAATGTTTGCGTGCAGATCATTCACATGCACTTTGTTTTCGATCGACTCATAACCAAAATCATCGGTGGCACCGATGATTTGCCCGCCCTTTACGCCACCGCCAGCTAACCATGCAGAAAAACCTCTCGGGTTATGGTCACGCCCCAGGTCGCGTTCCGAAGTCGGTGTTCTCCCAAACTCGCCCGTCCAAACAACAAGCGTCTCATCAAGCAGTCCTCGCTGTTTGAGATCCGTTAACAGTCCATAAATGGGTATGTCGGTTGCATCACAATGAATCTGGTGATTGTTGTTTACCTTGTTGTGTGCATCCCAGTTGCTGTCTCCATGTCCACCGCCGGAGTACACCTGTACAAAGCGAACACCTCGCTCAACTAAACGCCGCGCCATCAGGCATCGCCGTCCAAACCGCGACGTTACATCGTTATCCAAACCATAGAGTCGTTTTGTCGTTTCAGATTCCTGAGCCAAGTCAACGGCTTCGGGTGCGTGCTTCTGCATGCGAAAAGCCAGTTCATAGCTTTCCATCCTCGCTGCTAATTCTGTATTTAGCGGTGACTGTTCTGCATACTCACTATTGAATTCCTTTAGCAAATCCAATGAGTCACGACGACGTTCTCGCGACGTGCCGGCGGGGGAAGCTAGATTGAGAATCGGGCTGCTGTCGACTTTGAATTGCGTGCCTTGAAATGAAGCAGGCATGAATCCACTGCTCCAGTTTGGTGGCCCGTTGATGGGTCAACCACGGTGGTCGCTCATCACGACGTAGCCCGGGAGATTCTGATTCATGGATCCAAGACCATATGTCACCCAGGAACCAAGGCTCGGATACCCTTGCCTAAGCATCCCGGTATTCATTTGAATCAACCCACCGCCATGTGCAAAACTATCGGTGTACATGCTGCGAACGAGTGCAATATCGTCAACGCACTTTGCCACGTTGGGATACAAGTCAGAAACATCGATTCCGGATTCACCATGTTTCTTAAAGGTGCGCGTGCTTGCCATCAGGTTTCCCGGAGCACGCAATTGTAACAACCTGTCAGTCTTCAGATTCGGAATCGGCTTTCCGTGATTCTTCGTTAACTCTGGCTTAGGATCAAACAGGTCTACCTGGCTCGGCCCACCATACATGAATAAAAAAATAACGGACTTTGCTTTACCAGAATAATGCGACTCACGTGGTGTAAGTGGATTCTTGGGACTGGCTGCGGCAGCCTTCCCCAGCAGACCATCCTCCGCCAACATTCCAGCAAGCGCTGTAGCAACAAACCCGCCGCCTGCCTGAGCAAGAAAACCGCGACGTTGTGAAGACATCAATTCGTTGTGATTTGGCGCGAATTGTCCGGATTTCAAGTCGTTCATTCTATTAACCAGATTCACTGGTGGATCCATTTTTATGCCTAATGCTGATACGTAAACTCTGTTGTGTTTAACAACACCAAGCAAAGCTCTGCTAACGAATTCATTCTAGCCTCGTCCTCAGACAAATTCTCATCTGATGCCATAAGGGACTCGGTTTGTGCGTGGACGAATTTTACTGTGCGATCTAATTCGACAACCTGCGCTTTGCGAGCAAACAGCAAACGAAATGCCAACTGGATTTGAGCTTCGAGATTATTCGGCTGATCTCGCATCAATCGCTCCGCCAGGTATCCGGCATTTTGGTTAAAAAACTCTCCATTAATAAAAGTAAGAGCCTGTGGTCCAGTAATGCTAAGTGACCGCTGTTCACAACTTTCTTCACTACCGGGAGAATCCAATAAATCTAATTCTGGAATCGCCAGCGATCGTTTTGCAAAAATGTAGATACTTCTGCGACTCTGCTCCTCGTCACTTGATTTGCCCCAATCTTTTCCCGGTACGGACTGGCCATCAAGGACTTCCTTGGGCAATGTCGGATAATAGCTTGGCCCAAACATCTTATTGTTCAAGCGACCGGTTACAGCAAGAACAGTATCTCTGACCACTTCCGCATCCAGACGGCGTTGCCTAAACCTACTAAGATAGCTACCAACCTCATCTGCCAAAAACGACTGGTCATCAACGCGTGATTCCTGACGATATGTACTGGAAAGCACTATTTGGCGATGCAACTTCTTTAGTTGCCAATCGTTCTCAATTAGGTCAGAGGCAAGGTAATCGAGCAGGGCTTGATGTGTTGGAAAGTCTCCCATCACGCCGAAGTCATTTTCCGTTGCGACAATTCCATCGCCAAAGTAATGCTGAAACACGCGATTCACAACCACTCTCGCGGTAAGCGGATTCTCGCGATTAGCAATCCAATTCGCAAACCATAGTCGGCGACCTGAGGTGCCACTTGCAACCGCCGGTAATTCCTGGTTTGTCAGCCCTAACACTTTCGGCACACCTGGTTCCACTACGTCCGCTGGTTGAAACGGACTGCCGCGCTCGAGCACTCTTGTTTCGGGGATTTCATCTTTCTTTTCATAAAACACGTAGGCTTGTGGTAGTGCTTGGGGTTTCGAGTTTTCTGCGACAGCCAACTCGGCCTCAAGCGGTTCACGATCTCGCCGCTCATCTTCGATGAGATTTTGACTCACCTCATCGGAGAAATGCTTGGAGTGTTTTTCCAGGATCTGCTTCTCGGCGTCTGATCGCTCGTCAGCAGGCTTGCGAAACGCGATCGCAAACTCTTTCGATAGACTACTACGCGCTGCTTCCGGACGCTCGGGATCCGGTGGATTGATCAATTCGTCCAGCAGGCGTTCCCGGACCCGCGCGCGTTGAGCTTCGAGTTGGCTTTTAATGTCATCGATCTGTTTATTTACAGCATCAAGCTCCCGCTTGTGATCAGCTTGTCGCTCGGCAGATGCAACCACATATGGGAGGTCCGTTCTTCCATTTTGAGGGCGAATCAGCGGATTGAATACAGACAAAGCTTGATAATACTCGCGTTGGCTAAACGGCTCGAACTTATGGTCATGGCAACGAGCACATCGCAGCGTTATCGCAAGAAATGTCGAGGCGGTCACACCTAATACGTCATCGAGTTGGTCATACCGATCGACCTTTGCATCTGCCGGCTCGTCATCCCAAACTCCTAACCGCAGAAACGTCGTTGCAATTCTGGTTTGCACGGTTGCATTTACGATTTCATCGCCTGCGATCTGCTGCACAACAAAGTCGTTGTACGGTACGTCTGAATTAAACGCCCGAATCACATAATCTCTATAGAGATATGCATTGGGTTTAGTACCATCTCGTTCATATCCATTCGACTCGGCGTATCGGACAACATCCAGCCAGTGCCTTCCCCATCGTTCGCCAAACCGCGGGCTAGCCAGTAACTCATCGACCAGACGTTCATATGCATCGGGTCGCTGATCGCTCAGAAATCGTGACTGTTGAGAAGGAGTTGGTGGAAGACCGGTTAGGTCAAAATAGAGTCGCCGCATCAATACACGCATCGCTGCTTCAGATGCTGGCTCAAGATCCACTTGTTGCATTTGAGAAAGCACAAAATGGTCCAGCGGGGTCCTGCTCCATGAAGGGTTTTCTGGCTTTGGCACAGCAGGTCGCTCAATACGGTTAAATGCCCAATGGTCGCTTACGGGTTCAGGAGCGTTTTCGTCAGCCAACAAAGCTGTGCCTATGAACAAAAACGCCACGGCAAGCTGCAAGAATCGTGGGCAACGAAAGCCGCAAACATTGCTAACCAACTCGACCGTATTGATCTTACAGATCATACGACCCCTGATAATCATCAGGGCATGCTCACTTTTTGTTGATCGTTGGCTATTAATTACGCACATTTGTTTCGCGAATTGCATCTCACTCGAGATTGGAACTTTGTGGTTACTCCGCCATTTTAGATGGTTCGAGAACCGTTTAAAACGCCAAGTCTTAAAATGTATCGATGTAATAACTACGAGACAAAGCGTTAAGGCTGCATGCCTGCTTGCTATCTGCAATGGGATCTAATCCGCTACGGCTAGCGGTTGTCAGTATTCACAGAATTGCCTCAGGTTGTACAACGCAACTTTGCGCGTTATTTTCAGTGGTTTACGGCGCAAAACTATATCTAGAAAGCTACGGAATTAGACGTCATTGCGACTTAGGATTCCCGGAGAATTCAAAGTCACATACTCATAAACCGATGAGCTTAATAATCAATTTTTGGATTTAACTGAATGAGCGACAACGGATCTGCAGATATCCAGCAATTACAAGCTGATGCAAAAGCAAAACTAGACGAGCATACCGTCGAAATGGTGCAATGGCACTTCAACGAAGCAACCGGCAGCCCATTTTGGCTCGAGAAGAAATCAGAATTGAACTTTGATCCACTGACAGAAGTCAATTCATTCGAAGACCTACGTAAATTCCCTCTGTTTGAAGATGAGTGGTTACGTGGCGGACCAGTACGACGCTGGGTACCAAAGGGTCTTGAAAACGAACCAACCTATGTCTTTGAAACAGGTGGCACAACCGGTATTCCCAAGAGTCGTGTCGTCATGAGAGATCACTGGCGGGACTATGAAATGTTCAGCCACACGTTACCCGACGAATATTTTCCAAAAGGTTCAAATTGGTTGATGCTCGGTCCATCCGGCCCGCGACGATTGCGTTTGGCTGTTGAGCATCTGGCTCAGTATCGTGGTGGAATCTCATTTTGTATCGACCTGGATCCCCGTTGGGTAGTCAAGCTGATCAAGAAGGGGTGGATGGAACACCTTGAAGAGTACAAGAAGCACTGCATCGATCAGGCTGTTACTGTCCTGACCGCTGGTCACGACATCAAGTGCATGTTCGCGACACCGAAATTACTTGACCAATTGTGCATGGCCTTGGAAGAGCGCGGCACGAGCATCAAGGAAGTTGGAATCACGGGTATTTTCTCTGGTGGTACAGAGTTTACACCTCAGTGGACGCGATACTGCATCGAAGAGCTATTCGGTGGTCCAACAGAACAAAGTGGTATTTACATGACCCCGACCTATGGCAACACGCTGATGGGACTGGCTTGTAGCAAACCTGTTACCGCCGAAGAAAAGTACAAGATTTCGTACTATGCTCCACAACCACGCGCTGTTGTTGAAGTCGTTTCGTTCGACGACCACAACGAAGTGGTCGGATACGGTGATACCGGCCGAGTGAAGCTAACAACGCTTACCGACGAATTGTTCATTCCAGGATTTCTGGAACGTGATGAAGGTGAACGTGAAGAGCCATTTGAAACATTCCCGTGGGATGGAGTCAGTGGCGTACGACCCTTCCATGAAATCGCTCAGAGCACCACCGTCGGTGTCTACTAAAACAACACAAACATGTGAACCACCGACAGATGTTGCTTGCAGCATCTTGAGGCGTGCTGGTGGAATTGCACAACCAAACTGACAACAAGGAGAGTACCGTGCTAAACATTCCCGTTATCCGATGGGGCCAGGAATATGAATCCCTTGAAACGGAAGAAGTACTTCACTTCTATACCGGTGAGTCGATTGCCTCAGTAAGCCAGGCGAATGGTGGCATCATTCAACGAGACATGCGTGAGGCTCACAAAGCCCGCGAAATTCTCCGTCAATTCTCGATCGACCAGATTCTGGAAATGATCAAGAAGGCAGCAGATTTATATGTAAACGGTACGCTGCCATTTGGTGACGGTACGCAATCACCCGCAGACTTCATCGTTCAGCAATCTGCATCCACCGGCCTGCCTGAACACATGGTCGAATTGAATATGACCAAGAATGCTTTCGTGTTGAATAACATGAATCAGATTCTTGATGCACTTACCCGTGGACTTGATCTGAACATCCTGTCAAATGGCTGGGGGGTTGAAGATCGCGGTGTACCTATCAGTTATCAGCCTCAGTCACCTGTGCTCGGAGCAGTACTCCCTTCAAACAGTCCTGGCGTGCACACACTTTGGCTGCCTGTCATCCCGCTACAACTCGGACTCGTCCTGAAACCTGGCCCACAGGAGCCGTGGACACCATACCGAATGTATGCAGCATACAGCGAAGCGGGAATTCCAAAGGAAGTATGGAGTTTGTACCCTGGCGGCGCTGAAGCGGGTGCTGCTGTACTTTCTGCTTGCGACCGGGCCATGATCTTCGGTGGCACAGCAACCGTTGAACAATACAAAGGAAATCACCGTGTGCAGGCACACGGTCCCGGATTCTCCAAGATTCTGTTGTTTGATGACGTCGTGGATGATTGGGAACAATACATCGACTTAATTGCTGAGAGTATTTACATCAACAGTGGTCGTGGTTGCATCAACTGCTCCGGTGTTTGGGCATCACGTCATACAGAAGAGATTGCACAAGCACTCTCAGAACGACTCGGCCCCATCGAAGCAAAGCCACCTGAAGACCCGGAAGCCGGACTTGCAGCGTTTACCGTTCCTGGTATTGCAACGGCCGTATGGGGAATGATCGAAGAAGATCTGAAAGAAGACGGCGTTACTCACAGTACAGCTGATTATGGTGACCGGTTGGTGGAACGCGAACTTTGTGCTTACCTGCGACCAACAATTGTCCATTGTGAATCACCTGACAACGCAATTGCATTGAAGGAATACATGTTCCCATTCTCAACTGTTGTTAAGTGTCCACAGGATCAAATGCTGTCGAAAATCGGGCCTACCCTGGTATGCAGTGGTATCACCACGAATGAAAGCATCATCCAGCAACTCTCAGATGCCACCCATATCGACCGATTGAATATCGGCGCCATGCCAACCACGAAGCTTAATTGGCTACAACCTCACGAGGGAAGTATTATCGACTTCTTATTCCGATCGAGGGCGTATCAGGTTGCCGATCAGGCATAACCTGAAAACGTATGCAGTTAATTAGCTAGAAACAATGCCTGCTTGGCGTTAATTGCCACGGTGCGCCAAGCTATGAGATTTCGCTGAACTCTATGAGTCTGATCAACAGCTATACACCAACGAGCATTATCCACGGCCCGGATACCGTTGACCAACTTGGTGAATTGGTGTCCGGTTGGCAATGCAGTCGTGCACTGGTGGTTAGTGACCCGGGAATCATCGAAGTGGGTCACACATCACGAGGCTGTGCAGCACTTCAGTCAGCAGGTATTGAGACTCATATCTTTTCTGATGTGCATGAAAATCCAACCACCGATGACGTGAAGCGCGGGACAGCTATTGCCAACGAGTTTCAACCAGATGTCCTGATTGGTCTTGGTGGTGGTAGCAGCATGGACTGTGCCAAAGGTATTAATTTCCTATATACCAATGGCGGTGAAATGAAAGACTATTGGGGCATTGGTAAAGCAAGTCAGCCAATGCTGCCAATGGTCGCTATTCCAACCACAGCTGGGACCGGAAGTGAAACTCAATCATTCGCTCTGATTTCGGATGCCGAGACTCATGTGAAGATGGCGTGCGGGGATAAGAAAGCAAGCTGTAAGGTTGCGATTCTTGATCCTACGCTTACAACAACTCAGCCCAAAATTGTCACCGCAGTCACTGGTATCGACGCAATTGCACACGCACTGGAAACGCACGTAACCACAAAGCGAAATAAAACATCGCTGGCATATAGCCAAGAAGCCTGGCTTCGACTCGCATCTAACTTCACCAACGTACTAGGCGACGCTCCAAGCATCGAATCTCGCGAACAAATGCAATTGGGTGCATGTCTGGCAGGTATGGCAATTGAACATTCCATGCTGGGAGCGACCCACGCCCTGGCAAATCCGCTCACTGCAAAATATGGAATTATTCACGGCCAGGCCATCGCTATCATGTTGCCCCACGTAATTCGATTTAATGGTGATGAAGTAAGTGATCAATACGAGCAGTTATTGCAGAATACAGCGAGTCCCGAAAACACGCTCCCATCGGGAAGCGTAGAAAATCTAGCTCAATTTGTTGAGTCGTTAGTAATGCAGTCAGGACTATCAACGAGTCTTGCTCAATGTGGTGTCGAGCCTGAATTACTGCCGGCACTGGCTGAGCACGCAGCTGAACAGTGGACAGGCCAATTCAACCCTCGTAAAGTAGAAAAAGAAGAGTTACTCGGGCTGTATAAAATGGCTTATGAATGACGAATGGTCGGATTTAGCATCGGCTATTAGATTAATTTGATCACCAATTACAGCAGCCTCCCAAGCAACTCGTTATAACTCAGGTCATCTCCAACGGGTTTTAAGCAAAAGTTGGTACACACATGCCACAAATTAAAGACCTTACCATGCGAAATAAACTGACGATCACCTACCCATTTGCTCTGTTGGGCCTGGCCTTATTGCTGGCGGTGTCTCTCACCACAGAGTCCACCGCCGTCGATCCCAAGACACCCGGAGACGACAACGGTCACCCCACAAAGAACTGGCCGATCTTCCGCGGTAACGCACTTTCCCAAGGAGTGTCTGCAAGCACACTACCGGATGAACTCAATTTACAGTGGGAATTTGAAGTAAAAGAAGGCGCATTTGAAGCCACACCGGCCATTGTCGATGGAATCGTTTACATCGGTGATTTGGACGGGAAACTCTATGCTCTAAAGCTAGCTGATGGAAAGAAAATCTGGGACTCTAAAATCGACAGCGGATTCGTCTCGTCCGTGTCATTTAAGAATGGCCGGCTATACGTTGGCGCCGATGATGGGCTGCTTTACTGCTTCAATGCTAAGGATGGAAAAGAACTTTGGCAGTATCAAACGGGAGCCGAAGTCAATTCGTCTGCAAATTTCTACAAAGACAACGTTATCTTCGGCAGTCAGGATGCAACGCTCTATTGCCTCAATGCTGAAACTGGAAAAGAAGTATGGAAACATGAACTGGCTGATCAGATTCGATGTGCTCCGACGGTCGTCGGCAAGTATACATTCGTGGCAGGTTGTGATGCCAAACTTCACATAATTGATCTCGAGTCCGGTGAAGAAGCTAAGGCTGTTGAACTTAACGGCCCAACCGGAGTCACACCGGCTGTCGTAGGAGATTACGTTTACTTCGGGACAGAGGCAGCAACGCTGTACAGCATCAACTGGAAAGAAGCTGAGGTTGTATGGACATATGCAGAAGATGACTCGAGCCTTCCATATCGCTCAAGCCCGGCAGTAAAAGATGGATTGCTGGTAACCGGAGGCCGTAACAAACGCATTCAGGCATTAAACACAAAAACAGGTGAAATCGTCTGGCAGTTTTTGACCAGAGGTCGCGTGGATTCATCACCTGTCATCGTTGGTTCACGCGTGTATGTCGGTGGCAGTGATGGACGGATTTACGGATTAGATCTAAAAACCGGCAAGAAGTTCTTTGAGAAAGAAGTTGGTCAGGGATTTGTCGGATCGGCCGCAATTGCTGACGGAAAACTCATTATTGCCGGTGACGAAGGCACGGTGTATTGCTTCGGAGAGTAGTTCCGGCCAAACACGCCAATAGCCAACCCTTACAAACAAGATGGTTCCATGTCGACTGATTCAAATAACACAAGTCCGGATAATGAAACTGAAGTAGGTAGCTATTTCATTTCTAATTACCCGCCGTTTTCACAATGGAACCGGGATGAACTGGAACAAGTGAAGGCTGTCATGGGACAGCCTCCAACGGATGTGCCACTTGGCCTGTACATGCATATTCCGTTCTGCCGAAAACGATGTAAGTTTTGTTACTTCAAGGTCTTTACTGACAACAAGGCCAGCGACATCGAAACATACGTTTCGGCTCTGTCACGTGAGATTGAATTGGTAAGCGAATTGCCAGTCATGGGTGGCCGGCCATTCCGATTTGTTTACTTCGGTGGCGGTACTCCCAGTTATTTGAGTCCCAAGCAACTCACCAGTCTGGTGGATCGATTAAGGGCAAGCATTAACTGGGATCTTGCAGAAGAAGTTACTTTTGAATGTGAACCAGGAACCCTTTCGGAAACGAAAGTTCATACGCTAAAAGACCTCGGCGTTACGCGGTTAAGTCTGGGGGTTGAGAATTTCACCGACGAGATTCTAAGCGAAAATGGCAGAGCACATTTATCCGGTGAAATCTACAAGGCCTGGGAGTGGATCAAGGATGCACAGTACCCAAACGTTAATATTGACCTCATCTCCGGAATGGTTGGTGAGACATGGGACAACTGGAAACTGAATATCGAAAAGACACTCGAATTGTCTCCAGAGAGCGTGACGATTTACCAAATGGAATTGCCGTTTAATACGGTCTACTCCAAGGACATACTCGGAGAAAAAATTGAAACCCCTGTTGCAAACTGGGAGACAAAACGAGCTTGGGTCGATTACGCCTTTGATGAATTCATTAAACGCGGTTACCACGTATCAAGTGCATATACCGTTGTTAAGAATCCGGAAAAAGTGAATTTCAGTTACCGCGATAATCTTTGGCAAGGCAGCGATTTACTGGCAACAGGCATCGCCAGCTTTGGACATGTATCCGGTATCCACTACCAGAATCTTCCTGAATGGGGAGACTACATCGACACCATTCTCGAGGAAGGCAAGCTTCCACTTGGCCGTGCGTTTAAGCCAAGCGAGCGACAACTGTTGATACGAGAATTAATCCTTCAAATGAAGAAGGGATATCTGGATCGCAGTTACTTCAGCGACAAATACGATATCGATATCGTTGAGCAGTGGGAAGATACCTGGCAAAAGTACACCAGCGATGACTTGCTTGCTGTGAACAATGAACGCGTCGAGTTAACTCGCAAAGGCCTGCTCCGCGTGGATGCACTTCTTCCGGCATTCTTTGAATCGGAGCATCAGGGAGTACGCTACACATGACCCAACCTTTGGTGTTCATGATGGGGGAATTTCCTGCTGAAATCCCTGCAGATCGCCAATATGCCAAAAACCACATGTGGGCCATGTCGGATCCGTCGTATTCAACCACGATCAGATTCGGATTCACGGCATACGCTGTACGGTTACTTCAGGACGTCTACTTTCTGGATTGGCATTTTGATGCACCTGCGCCTGTTGCTGAACAACAGGAAATCGGATCGATTGAAAGCAAGAAAGCAGAAAGTTCACTTTACAGCCCGCTGTCCGGCGAGATTTCATCATTCAATGTACAGTTGCTTGCTGACCCGTCAGGCATTAATGTGGACAAATATGGAGAAGGATGGCTGTTTGATTTTCAGCCATCCGATCACCAAACCGATTCCCTGCTCAGTGCAGATCAATACGTTGATCACCTGGCAGAGGTTTGGGAAATCACTCAGCGCACCATCAAAGGACAACTCAACTAAAGGACAACTTAGCGATTAAGTTCAATATGGTTTCGGTGAGCGACTGCTGCCGGACCCAGTTGCCAATTCGGTAGTTACATAATGATTAAGCCTTTAAACGTCTTTGTTTCTCGTGGATTGAGTCATCATCCCGACAAACGGCAGGTCGAACAGTCCGTGACCGATCTGCTGGCGCTTGATCCACGTGTAAAAGTAACCATGATTCCAAATCTCTATGACTTACGTCCGGATGGGGATGCATACTCACAACTGAAAGAACTGGATGAAGACTTTATTGTCATCTCCTGGATGTTTCAACGTGCCGCGCATTGGATTCTTGATCGCAATGGCGTCCTTGGCCAAACCGGTGAAGTGGAATTTGGTGCCGAAGAGGATGACGATGCTGATGAACTTGAAGATGACATCCTCGAAGAAGAAGAAAAACAACGTGTCATCGAAACGTTGGATATTCCGGACCGTTCGATCTACTGTTTGCAGTTTCAACATCCAAGTGAGCCACAACACTACGTCGACGAGGTCGTGCGTATTGCCGAGTCATCATTAATGCAATGGATCAGTGGTACCCCCGATCAGGATAAACTTGATCGATTCTTAAACGCCGAACAACGGCATGAACCCGAATTAAGTGCCATCGAAGAAAAGGCAGGACGCC
This sequence comes from Pirellulales bacterium, assembly GCA_022451045.1. Taxonomy (GTDB): domain Bacteria; phylum Planctomycetota; class Planctomycetia; order Pirellulales; family Pirellulaceae; genus UBA11883. Next base: position 15,396 of record JAKUOW010000037.1, read on the forward strand.
GGTGGTATCCGGTGATCGATTTCTCACGCTGCACCAACTGCATGGAGTGCATCGACTTCTGTTTATTTGGCGTCTATGGCGTGGATAACCAGGAGACCATCCTGGTCGAACAACCTGATAATTGCCGCAAAGGTTGCCCGGCTTGCAGCCGCGTATGCCCGGAAAATGCAATCGTCTTCCCACAACACAAGTCACCTGCCATTGCAGGTGCACCTGCAGAAACAGGAGGGCTCAAGATCGACTTGTCGCTGCTGTTTGGTGCACCGGATGCCCAGGAAGTTGCAGCACGCGAACGCGATGAACAACTAATGCTGGCCGGACGCGCTCCAGTGGAAGAGTCCGGCAACGCAAATGGAAGTCCGGCAATTAGCATGGAGCCACGACAAGTGCAAAACGTCGGTGCTGACAAAGATGATCTCGATCACCTGATCGACGGTCTCGATAGCCTTGATCTGTAATTCTCAAAGATCACCAACAGGAGATTCGTATGAGTAATGTTCGTTCGTTTGGTGCTGTTGGTAACGGAACGATTGATGACACCACGGCCATCCGCCACGCTATTGAAGGTGGTGACGGTGTTCTCTTCTTTCCACCTGGTGAGTACATAATCAGTGAGACCATCGAAATACCATTGGCAATGGCAGGACCGGCGGGAATCAAAGGCGCTCAGGGAGCATCAAGAATCCTAATGAAAGGTGCCGGCCCGGCATTTCGTCTGATTGGTACTCACGGCGGCACAGGTGATCCGGACAGCGCGAGCATGTCAGTCAATTTCATCGAACGGATGCCTATAATCAGCGATATTGAAATCGTCGGTGAGCATGCGGAAGCTGATGGCATTGAATGTATCCTCACTAAACAGGCAACGTTTCAACGCGTTTTAATCCGTCAGGTACGACACGGTATTCACTTAATCAAGAGAAACAGAAACGTACTGATCTCTGATTGCCATATCTATCACAATACCGGCGTCGGCATATTTATGGATGGGGTCAATCTCCACCAGATTAATATCTGCGGCAGTCACATTAGCTATAACAGGCTAGGCGGAATCCGAATCCAGGAAAGTGAAGTGCGTAACCTGCAAATCACTGGAAACGATATTGAATACAACAATCACAAGCAGCACGGAACAGAACCGGAGCCGACCGCGGAGATCTATATCGACACAACTGCGAAAGGCGCAAGTGTCTGCGAAGTGACGATCGCATCCAACACGATTCAAGCCACCGTTTCTGAAGGTGGAAGTAATATCAAAATCGTTGACAATCGGCATGGAACGAATCATGAATCCATGCCGGAGGTTGGACGTCCACCAGGTCTGTGGACGATTACCGGAAACGTTATTGGTAATCAACAAGTCAGCGTTCATTTAGTCGGCTGTTATGGAATCATTATCAGCGGAAACACCATCTACTCATCTGAGCAACAAAACATGTTGCTCGAAGAATGTAGCCAGATCATCAGCACTGGCAACCTCTTCCGTAGACACACACCAGCACTTGGTACGGGTGTCAAAATAGCGAATTCTCACACGATTAATATCAGTGGTTGTACATTTCATGATGAGCATCCCGATGGCCAACAATCCGGACTACCGCTGCTAGAGGTTACCGACTCAAGCCTGGTAAATATTTCCGGCTGTCAGTTAACCAATGGGGCACCTGAAGGGATGTCACTGCTCAATGTCAGCAATGTGAATATAAGCGGATGTACGGTGACTGATCTGCGCAATGAGCCGAAAATGAAACACGCGATAGCATTCC
>JAKUOW010000037.1:17171-26977 GCA_022451045.1 Pirellulales bacterium
CTCCTGACGGGTAACATCGTAACGAATGCCGTAGAAAACAACCTACTGGTAGAGGACGGTGTAGAAGTATTGCGGTAGTAAGTCTCGAGTCTCTACCAGCAACGTGCAATCCTACCCGCAACTCCCGTATGACGAGGCAGTAGCCGTGGAGAACGGAGGATGCTGGAATGTTTGGGCCGATAGGCACAGATTATCCTAGCGTCATCCAGCAGAGCACAGCGACGATGGGTGACGTAAGCAAACAGGAAATATCTCGGCCGGCCGTAGGTCCGCGATTGTTTGCCCGCATCCAATGTCATCGTCGCCTAATGGCTCCTTGGTACTTGATATATGGTGCTTGGGACTCACACTAGCGCAAATTGCATTACAACCCGCAGAGCCTACAACAGGAAGCTCCTAGCCACCAAAGTCGCTCTTACGCGGAGGGCGAACAGATTCCTTAACCGTCGGGCCGATCATCTTTCCGATGCCAACATAGATATCTGTCTCAGGATGAGCTACTTTCCATTCACCCCACGTGGTGCGTTCTGATTCATAATCCGGGATTGGGATGCTCTCGTCATCCAGAGCGAAGTCCTGCGTGCCTACCTTGAGCTGCAATTGATCACGCTTCATTCCTGCCATCAGTATTGAATCCAACTCAGCTTCAGCACTGTCAAACACACGAACACAATTGGACTTGTCACAGTAAACGATGGTTAGTTGCTGATCGCCGAGCGTATCGTGCACGATATGCTGATCGGCTTCGGCCATCCCTTCATCCATATATGCGCGTGCCTTGCCATCAACGATAACTCCGATAACAGGTGTTGTTTCAGGGATGACGACTTCATCAGCAGCGTGGAAATACGGGTCTGAAATACCAGGAATATCCATACCCATCATGGTCGGAGCAAATGACTGAGTCATCTTATCATTGGCGCCGGTCTCATCAGTACTTTGGACTCGTTGAATCCTCTCTTGGGTGCTATCGACTCCCTGAAACTCCGGTTCAGCATCACCATCACACCCACTTTGCATGAAAAGGATTACAATAGTGCCCAGCACCATTACAGCACGCCCACCGATGGGATTTCGAGTGCAAGTTTGATTGGTTTTGATTTGCATTATTTTGTTATACCCACAACCGTGATCAGGACTCTACCTCTTAGTACCTCACAAACAGCACCGCCTGAATTCACTCCCTATGTTTCAAACATGCCTTAACACCAGCACGATCAAGCCGCAGCCATTGCTGGATAAAATTCGACTTACGGCCGAAGCTGGATTTGGTGCAGTAGAACTCTGGATTAATGACGTATATGAACATATTGGTCGCGGCGGCGAAGTCCGGGATGTCGAAAAATCTCTGTCGGATCACGGGTTAGTCGTTCCCAGTATGATTGCATTGCGTCAATGGGGTGAAGCCCTTGGACGAGAATACGAATTGATGCTTGAAGAGGCCAGGCGTCGTATGGAACTCGTCGCACGGATTGGTGCAACCTATGTTGTGGCAACCCCGCCACGTGAACCCTGCGACTTTAATCAGCTAGTAGATCGTTACGGCGACTTACTTGACATTGGCCGGCAAGCGGGTGTCTGTCCAACCTTTGAGTACATTAGTTTTTTCGATGGCGCACAAACACTTGATATTGCATGGCAAGTCGTTCAGGCAGTCGGTGATAGCGACGCCACGTTGATTGCTGACGCATTTCATACATGGAACAGCCCGTCGACAGATGGACTGCTGGCGGAGATACCCGGTGATCGGATCAGTCATTACCATATTGATGATGGCAATCCGTCGATTCCTCGTATGCAACAAACCGATCCCGATCGTGTCATGATTGGTGACGGGCCGATTGATCTTAAAAGAGAAATCCAGATGCTCAAAGAAATCGGTTATAACGGCATGATCAGCCTCGAGTTGTTTAATCAGGCTTTATGGGAACAGGACCCACTGTCAGTTCTCACGACAGGAAAGCAACGACTAGATGACCTCTTAAACTCCATAGACTCTTAGCGATTTGGTTTTCGATGAACTCCGGTACTATTTCTCTTTCTTCCACAGACTACATCATCTTTTTTGCTTCGTTGATCGGAGCGATGCTCGTCGGTCTTTGGGCCGGTCGCAAAGAAGAAACGTCCGAGGATTACTTTCTTGCAGGTAAAGGACTCAGGTGGTTCGGAGTTGCCGGTTCCATTTTTGGTAGCAACGTCAGTGCGAACCACATGGTCGGCATGATGGGAGTCGGTTTTAGCATTGGATTTGCACAAAGCCACTTTGAAATCGGAGCGATTGCTGGCCTTCTGTTTCTTTGCTTTGGTTTCCTGCCTGTTTATCGCAAGCTGAATCTATACACGCTTTCCGAATACCTTGGAAAACGATACGACGATCGCAGCCGGATCAGCTATGCGGTGATCATGATCATCATCATGGCATTCGTACAAATGGTTCCGGCATTGTATATCGGCTCGCGTACCATCTGCGAGCTGATGGGGGGCGACGCAATTATTGAACAGCCAGCGGAAGCACTTGCCCCGATCGCAGATGAGACGGTTCCCGTTGCCTTGCAGGACTCCACGGTCGCAGATCAGCTGAAACCGGTGCCTGCCGCAAAGAAAATCAACACAACTTACTACAACCTGTTTGTCATCGGCCTTGGCCTGATTGCCGGAAGCTACACGATTCTCGGTGGCCTGAAAGCAGTTGTGTATACCGATATCATTCAATCCGTGTTGATGCTGATTGTGGGAATTGGGATCGCGATACTCGTATTCTCTGAATTCAGCTGGGGAGAAATGGTAGCTGCCAGTGCTGCTGAAGCAGCAGAGACGGGCACAAATCGAATGTCGATCTATCTGCCGACGCATCACCCCAGCTTGCCGTGGACAGGTGTCATCACCGGATTGATGTTCATGCACTGTTTTTACTGGGGTACCAATCAGTTTATCGTTCAGCGAGCACTCGGAGCAGTTAGCGATAAGGAAGCACGCGTGGGAATTATCTCAGCTGGATTCTTAAAGCTACTCATTCCATTTTTCTCGATTGGAACAGGAGTCGCTGCGTATTTTCTACTGATGCGCGAAGCCGGAGCAGATCCGACCGCAATGGACAACGTTAGAAACATTCCACCGGATACGATATTTCCACAACTTGTCACGAAGTTCCTTCAACCGATAGGGTTTGGCTTAATCGGTTTAGTGGCTGCCGGAGTGATTGGCGCTATCCTGTCTTCGATCGACTCCATGATGAACTCAGCTGCAACCATTTTTTCAGTGGATGTCTGGAAGCGTTACATAAATCCGGGTGCCTCTGACAAAGAGCTCATCGTCGTCGGTCGACTGTCCATTGTTGGCTTGATGTTATTTGCGATACTCTCAGCAATATACATCATGAATCCGGATTCCACAGGGAATTTCTTCCTGTTGATCGCGGACTATCAAAACTACCTCACACCGGGACTGCTGGTCGCCTTTATCCTTGGGATATTCTGGAAACGCGGAACGGCAACAGCAGCCTTTGTCGCCATTATTGCCGGTGTCGTTCTCAGCTGGTTGGTAGTAACCATCTACGATTCGGATATGCCACGACCGCTATATGACGTCGCGCTCAAAAGAGCAAATATTTCTGACTTCAATGTAAAACAGTTTCCAGATAAATATGGTGAACAGACTGGCATACATGCGATGAGCGTCAGTGAGTTCGAGTCATTCATCAATGATGATATCCGTGACAAGATTACTCCCGTAATGGAGACGTTTGGGCCACAGCTAAACTTCTTCCATCGAGTTGTATTTGTGATCGGGCTTTCCGGAATTATCTATGTCCTTATTAGCTTGAACGGCACACCGGACCCGGAAAAATCGCAGCTCACTTGGACGAGTCTTGGCGGTCACAACAAGACTCGACTGAAAGAGATCGGTATTCTGTTTGTCCTCTCAGTGGCTGCATATATCGTGATAGCGATCCTCACGTCAAACGGTCTATTAACTCCGATGATTGCAGCAACGATTGCTGCAATCTGGACACTGGCGGTATACACACGCGAAGTAATCCGGAAGCACGCTGCCGCAGAGACCGATCTTTCTTTAGGACAATTTGTTGTCAGTAGTGATATTACCTATGCCGGCGTTCTCGCTTCGCTGGCCATGTTTATGATGTTCTACTTCTTTTAATCGTTAGCCAATGAGATCCCGACTGGAATCGACCCTATGTTAAATCGAAGAAATATCCTCAAAGCATCCGTTGCCTCTCCATTACTAGCTGCCCTGCCCTTATCAGGACTGGAAGGCATTTGTAGCGCGGCCAAAAAAGGAAAACGTCCAAAGGTGGCAGCAATCTACACCTCGTTTACCTACCGCAGCCATGCGCATGTAATTCTGGAGAATTTCCTTGAGCCATACCTGTTTAACGGAGTGGCAACTGACCCCGGAGTTGATGTAGTCTCCATCTATCGTGATCAAAAGCCTCAAGGGGACATGACCGATGCTGTTGCTGCGAAATATAAGATCCCGGTATATGACTCGATCGCAGAAGCATTGTGTGTCGGGGGCGATGAACTCGCAGTCGATGCCGTTTTATCAATCGGTGAACACGGTAGCTATCCACAAAATGAACTCGGTCAGGTGATGTACCCACGTAAGCGGTTCTTCGATGAAATCGTTGCCGTGATGAAAAAGAGCAATCGTTTCGTACCGATGTTTAATGACAAGCACCTTAGTTACCGATTTGACTGGGCTAAGGAGATGTACGACACAGCTAAAGATCTGGGTATTCCATACCTGGCCGGTAGCAGTGTCCCCTTAGCACAACGCAGACCTGCTATAGAAATAAAGCCCGGTACGCGAATGGCGGAGGCAGTCGCTGTTCATGGTGGTCCGGTTGAATCCTATGACTTTCATGGCCTCGAACTCCTGCAATCTATGGTCGAGTTCCGTAAAGGTGGTGAATCCGGAATCAAGAGGATCACGTTCTATGAAGGTGAACAAGTCTTTGAATCCGCTAAGGCTGGAATCTGGGACATCGAATTGGGCAAGGCAGCAATCAAAGCTGAATTAGGATACGTGCCGGAGAACTGGGGGCACCTAGAAAAAGAAAATGAGCCTGAAGTGGGGCTACATGCAATCGTGATTGACTATCTCGATGGCTTTAAAGGCACGGTTTTGCGAATCGGTCGTGACGATACGCGATGGAATTTTGCATACAAGGTTCGTGAAGATTCCGAACCGATTGCTACGGAATTCTATGTAGGCCCATGGAATAACAGGAATCTGTTTAAGGCATTATCGTATGCCATTCAGCAGACGTTTATTACTGGCAAGCCGGTCTACCCGGTCGAAAGGACCTTGTTAGTGACCGGGGCATTGGACGTCATGATGCACGCTCGAAAAGCTCCTGGTCATCCATATCACGCCAAGCAACTGGAGATCCCGTATAAGCCCGTGGACTTTAGAGACATGCGTGAATATGGAAAGAGCTGGGATATCATCACGGAGGAAATCCCTCAACCCAATGCATTTGATAATGGCTTGCCGGCACATATGCAGATCAAACGCTAGCATCACGGGTCATATCACTTCAGACCTATGACGTCTGATATCTGATGCTAAGATGAGGTATTGCAGTAAACCCTCAGAGTTTTTCCGAAGTATCCGTTATGGCAAAGCAATTATTCATCGACACGGTTGGTTGTCAAATGAATATGCTCGACAGCGAAATGGTCGTGGCCACTTTGCGCAAGAACGGATATGAGCTAACCAGCGATATTAAAGGTGCGGACACGATCCTATTTAATACGTGCAGTGTTCGAGCTCATGCTGAAGACAAGACGTATAGTGCACTCGGCACATTACGCGAATGGAAAAAAAATAATCCAAACAAGATCATTGGTGTTATGGGCTGCATGGCACAAAAAGATCAAAAGAAGATCTTTGACCGGGCACCATATGTTGATCTGGTCGTCGGCCCCGGTCAGCTTCAGCAAATTCCCGAGTTAATTCAACAAGCCGAAGACGGTGCTGAACAGCAGATGGCCGTGGGCCGCCTGCGGAGCGAAGGATCACTAAATGAAATCAAGCGTAGTCATGAGACGTTCGACCCGCTGCGCGATCCCACGATGCGACCTACTCCGTTTCAGGCTTATCTGAGAATCCAGATCGGGTGCGACAAGTTCTGTACATACTGTGTTGTTCCAAATACACGAGGCCCTGAACAGGGGCGCCCACCCCTGCAGATTGTCGAAGAAGCAAAAATACTGGCTGATCAGGGGTGCAAAGAAATCATCCTATTGGGTCAAACTGTGAACAGTTACAAATATGTTGATGCCGACGGTGGTGAGACACGACTAGCAGAGCTGCTAGAGATGCTTGAACAAGTCGACGGAATCAAGCGGATCAAGTTTGTAACTAACTATCCCAAGGACATGACCGTGCCGCTTCTCGAAGCAGTACGAGACCTGCCCAAAGTCTCCCCGTATCTTCATGTACCGCTGCAACATGGTAGCGATGAAGTACTCAAACGCATGAAACGAGGTTACACGGTTGCTGACTATCGCGAAATGATGCATCGAATCTGGGATATCGTGCCTGACGCCACCGTATCGAGCGACTTCATCGTAGGCTTTTGCGGTGAGACGGAAGAGGAATTCCAAACCACGATTGATTCGATATACGAATTCAAATTCAAGAACAGCTTCATTTTTAAATACAGTGAGCGGGAAGGTACCAAGGCAGAAGCTCAAATGCCTGACGATGTACCGTACGACGTGAAGCAACGACGAAATAATGAATTACTTGCCGTACAGAATGAAATCAGCCTGAAGGCCAACGAAGCCTTCATTGGTCGGACTGTCGATGTGCTAGTGGAGGGTTTAAGCAAAAAAGCCGCCAAACAGGAAGACAATGGGCCTGTAAAACAAATGTGTGGCAGGACGCACTGCGATCGTATTGTCGTATTTGATGGCAATGAACGTCAGGCAGGACAGATTCTCCCAATTACCGTTTATGAGACCACGCCGTTTACCATGTTTGGTGAAGTGGTTACTCAGCATCAAACCGGGGAGCCTGTGTTACTTCCCATTCAATCATAGATTGAACCCAGCTAGTTATAGCCGCAGAACAATCCTGGTTGCTGTGGTGTTGGAGCAAAACTACCGATGGCTCGCGTTGTATTAGCAATGTCCGGCGGCGTGGATAGCAGTGTCGCTGCGCACCTGTTGCTGGAACAAGGCCATGACGTCATTGGTGTGTTCATGCGACACGGAGAAGAGTCTGCAGAGTCGTGCGAGGTTAACGACGGTTCATTAAATCCACTCCTGCCGCTACTACAGCAACGTCCTGATCACAAGCAAGGCTGTTGTAGTGCATCTGATGCAGAAGACGCTCGACGTGTGGCAGACAGGCTGGACATACCTTTTTATGCTTTGAATCTACAGAAAGACTTTCGCCGAATCGTCGACTATTTCGTCGAGGAATACACTGTTGGCAGAACGCCAAATCCATGCGTAATGTGCAACAACTGGATTAAGTTTGGCAGGTTGTTTGATTACGCCGACAGTGTAAATGCTGAATTCGTTGCGACCGGCCATTACGCGCGTCTTGAGTCCAACGAGGACGGGCACGAATTGTGCCGAGGTATTGATACAAGTAAAGACCAGTCATATGTCTTGTTTGGTATCGAGCGTGAATACTTAACCCGAATGATGTTGCCCGTCGGCGGCTACAAAAAAACTGCGATTCGTGAAATGGCCCAGGGTGTCGGATTACGCGTTGCTGACAAGAAAGACAGCCAGGAAATCTGTTTTGTGACATCCGGTCAGCACGGTGAGTTCGTCAAAGCACGACGCGGCGGCTCTGATCTGTCCGGAAATATCGTCACGACCGCCGGAGATATCGTTGGCCAACACGACGGAATAGAACGGTTTACGATTGGACAGCGCAAGGGACTGGGCGTTGCACTGGGCGAACCTCACTTCGTGGTGAAAATCGAACGTGAGACGCAAGACGTGATTATTGGAAAGCATGAGGATCTCGCCTGCCATGAACTCACCGCCAACCAGACAAATTGGTTGCGTGACCCAGCTTCCGACACGTTTCAATGTCTGGCTCAAATCCGATATAACAGTCAGCCCGTTCCAGCAACCGCCACGATTACCGGAGATGATCAGCTGCATGTTTCATTTGAGCAACCCTGTTTTGGCGTTGCTCCGGGTCAGGCTGTCGTCTGTTTCGAAGGAGATACCGTGCTGGGCGGTGGTTGGATTCAGTAATGCGGTTTCGCAATTCGCATTCGTACGTATGATATAGATTCATCAATGGCTTATGTGAACAAAAGGTAATTCCACATGGCAGACCAACCAATCCATTCTGAGATGGCCAGCCGCGCCGAAGCGATTAGTGCGCAACTTATACAGCTCGGAGATAGTCTTTGACCTGGCTAGTAAGCTGACACAAATTGCCGCGATCGAAAATGAAATGGCGGCTCCAGGATTCTGGGATAATCAGGAGAAGGCTCAGCAGATCATCGCTGATCTTAAGTCATTAAAGGCGATAGCTGATCCGATTTCAGAATTGAAGCAAGCTGATGCTGACTTGGAAGCCTTGCTTGAAATGGTTAGTGAAGATCCATCCATTGCTGAAGAGGTGGACGCTGAGATTTGCCGGCTGGAATCTCTGGTTGCCGATCTGGAATTGAAGTCGCTGTTAAGCGGCCCGCATGATGCCGCAGGTGCGATCATGACGATCAACGCGCGTGACGGCGGTACGGATGCTAACGACTGGGCTGAAATGCTTTTAAGAATGTACATTCAATGGGCACAAAAAAGTGGCTATCAGGCTTCACTTCTGGATCGAAGCGATAACGAAGAAGCTGGTATTAACAGTGCGACGGTTACCATTCGAGGACCCATGGCGTACGGATTTCTCAAAGGAGAAACCGGTATTCACCGTCTGGTTCGTATCAGTCCGTTTAATTCCGAAGGCAAACGTCAGACCAGCTTCGCTGCCATCGACGTGTCTCCCGAAGTATCCGATTCTGCGGAGATCAAGATCGATGAAAAGGATGTCCGGGAAGATACCTACCGTGCAAGTGGAGCAGGCGGCCAGCACGTTAATAAAACGGATAGCGCTATTCGACTGACACATGCGCCAACTGGAATCGTCGTTCAATGTCAAAATGAACGGAGTCAACACAAAAACAGAGCTTCTGCCTGGAAAATGCTCCGGGCACGCATGGCTCGTCTGGAAGAAGAAAAAAGAGAAGCGGAACAAGCTGAAAAGTATCAACAAAAAGCACGTGTCGGATTTGGCAGCCAAATTCGAAACTACTTTTTACATCCTGACCAGCGTGTGAAAGATGCAAGAACCGGATATTCAGAAGGTAATTTCCATAATGTGCTCGACGGAAATATTCAGGCATTTCTAGACAGCTTTTTAAAATGGAGAGTTAGCACAAACAGCGATTCATAGGTATCTTAAACTGCTTAACCATACGACCGGTTTCCGGTTTGGAGAAACAACCTTGAGTGAACATGAAACACAAATGATCGAGGCCATTGGTGCTGATGCTACTGGCTTACGTGCAACGATGGAGTGGACAGGTGACCGCTTTTGCCATTACATCGATTGGGTAGCCGGAGATAAGACTTTTCGTCTGCTTGATAGTGTCGAAGGTGACGATAAAACCGAGTGGCCACCCTCACCTGCCGTGCAGCAACTCAGTGTGGAACGCCGTACGCAAATGCGAAGCGTCGGTTTGCTTGTCGGAATGGCCGGAAACAGCCATTGGTCCATTAGCGTGGAAAGCGACCCCCCGCAAAGGCTACTGA
>JAKUOW010000370.1 GCA_022451045.1 Pirellulales bacterium
GGATTGGCCTGCACGAATGCAACCACGTCGGCTAATTGCGAGGCACTAAGGTATTTCTCTAAACCAGTTGGCATCATGGAGCGAATGTTACGTTTGAATCCATCTTCCTCAATATCGCTCCGTCTTACCTCAGTAAGTTGTGAATTGGGGCCTGCTATGGTGATGCTGTTTGCCGATTCGTTCGCGAGCAGTCCATTTACGATGCGACCATCAGTTGTGATCACGGTGTAGTTTCTGTATTTATCCTCGATCGCCTTGTCAGGATTTAAGACATGAGTTGTCAAATGCTCTGCTGACTTATTGAGAAGGCCCGCTAAACTAGGCCCAACATCATGTCCAACTCCACGAAGCTTGTGACACTGCGCACAGGTTTTTCCAAAGAGAACAAAACCTTTTTCTATGTCTCCACCCGCTTTCACTACCGGAAGATAATCATTGATCAAACGCACGCGTTCTGCATCGCTCGTTGTTCCAAATAACTTGGTAGCCTGCAGGCGGACCCTTTCAAGGTCATGCGATAACAGGATTTGTCTATGCGTTGCAGTTAAGTCCAGAGCGGAAATGTCAGATGCTTCAATCGCTTTCAGGAGCCGAAGCGTGACATTTTCTCGTGTGAGCATGGCAGCAACCACTCTGTCCCGGGCAAGAGGGCCTAGTGTAGCCCACTCGGCGATAGCAGCATTGGCTGCAGTGAGATTGGTTGCCGATGCGATTAACCGAGCGCCAATTTGCTGTAATTCCACCGGTGACTGAGGTGAAAGAAGTTGTAGTAGCAGTTCTATATCACTGCTGCTGGATTTGGTAATGGCAAGATTGGCCGCGACGATCTTGATTGCTGCATCGGGGTCATCTGCCATAATTAACCGTCTAGCTGCGGACTGGATTTCAGCTAGACGCGTCTTAGATTCATCTGTAGTGATCAAGTCGATTAGTTCTTTCTGTTGCGCCGCTAGCGAATTTTGAATTTCGCTTAGAGCAGCAAATTGCCACGATGACGCTGCATCGCCATCAGCAATTAACTCGGAGATCACTCTGGTGACGACGTCATTGTCGCCTAGACCGACAACTGTACTCACAATCCTCGCTACATGGGCAGAAGGATCGTCCTCTTCGCCAGAATTCTGCCGTACCGCCAATAGGACGTCCGCAGGCTGCTTTGCAAGACTGCTGTATGCGGCTGCCATTACGAACGGATCTTCCTGATGTCGCACAATTACAGTTCCAAGAGCCTGTCCCGCACGCGGATGATCAAATTCACCCAGGCTATACGCAAGCTGCTGTGCCACGAATGGATCGTTGTTTACGGTTGATAGAGCAAGGAGTGCATTGATAACATCCAAATCAGGCTTTGGCATTGCGTATCGTTCACTGATTCTTACCGCGTGACGTACGACTTGGGGCTCGTCATCACTCAGTGCTACTCCTAAGTCAACGATGCTCAATTTGTTGATTCCGTCGAGTGCACATAGTGCGTGTAGACGATGAAGTGCGGACTTGGAAGTACGCAGGGCTTCTAACAATGCAGGAGCGATTTCGTCCGGTGCTTTATGCCATAACAACTGGCGGTGTGCATAATCTCGCACCCAGCCGTTGGAACTGCCGAGGAGATTAACCAGCGACTGCTCGTTAAGTTTGTCAAAGTCGGGCATGGTAGCCGGCTTTTTGTTATCTCTGATTACCCGGTAGATGCGACCTTTGTCGTGCCCCTCTCTCAGGTCCAGTTCCTGCTCTCGTCGATCGTCAATCCACTGGGGGTGCTCAATCACAATTCGGTAAATATCGGCTATCCAGAGTGCTCCATCTGGTCCTGTGCGAATGGTTGTTGGTCGAAACCAACTGTCACGACTTCTCAGAAACTCAGTATCCTCTTCACTGTCTGGTTTCGTTGAGCGCATCAACAAGCCGTCAAAGGAAATAGCCCGGCGGTGAACGAGATTATGAACGGGTGCACTCACGAACATGTCACCATGCAAAGCCTTACCAAGATACTCATCACGATAGATTATTGTGCTGCATGCGGAAGTGAATCTGCTCGGGGCACCAGGCGGTGGTGATCGATATCCCTCCCAATGGCTCATCACCCGACTGATCGGGAAAATCGGTGAGTCCTGAAGCGTCGCATCCGGATGGCGTGGATTGGGATAACTTATGTGTGGATTTCGTGCCAGGTACTGGTCTTGCAATAAGTACTGGAACATCGGGTTCGAGTTGTTTGCTCCCCACCAATTTCCCCAGTCGTCCCGATTT
>JAKUOW010000371.1 GCA_022451045.1 Pirellulales bacterium
GATCCACTGGGAAATCACGGGTAGGTTTAATGTCCACGCCCGTGAGATCACGTATGGCTAAGTTGTACTCGGTATTGGAGAGTCTGCGAGGTAGCACAACGCCTGGATCACCGGCGTTTTTTGTAGCTTCTTTGAGCAGGATTTCGCGGATTGCCGCAATGACCTTGCTGCTCTCTTTTATCTCTGGTTGCTTTGCATCCTCAGGCGGCATTTCACCGTCACGAATGAACTCACTTATATGCATCCACTTGCGAAAACGCGAAGTGATATCTCGAGTGCTTTGATAGCCGGATAGATCCAGTTCGCCTTTAGGTTCTTCAGAATTGTGGCACGTAAGACAATATGTCTTCATGTAAGGCTGAATGACAGTCTTAAAAGGGTCTGCTGACCATGCACTATTCTGGGGCCACAAAAGGCCGATCAGTGAAATGTATAAGAGGAGGAATCGCATGGGAATCGTAATGAGTATTACCTGAGTATAAGAGGGGTGTCTAATGTGCTATCCGAGATCAATACTGCCGTTACTACTTCCAAAATGATCGGAGTCGAGCCCAAACTTTTGAAGTATCGTAACGAACAAGTTCGCAAGTGGTGTGTTGTTTTCTGTGTTAAAGGAGAGGTGTCCTCGGTGTCGCAATCCACCTCCTGCCAGAAGGATTGGTAGATTCGTATTGGTGTGGGTGTTTGCGTTGCCCATATTGCTTCCCATTAACACCATTGTTTCATCCAACAGAGTCGAATGCTCGGTCATTGTGCCAGAGAGAGATGTTAGCAAGCGGTTCAGCAGCTTCATTTGCTGTGTGTCTACATCCTCCAGATCCGATAAGTGCGATTCTCTTTGACCATGGTGACTTAAGTTGTGATAGTCAGTTTCAGCCAGAGTGTCGTCGGACAATTGAAATTGCGGGGTAGCGAAGGCATCAACCATTAATGTGATGACGCGGGTCGAATCGGTTTCAAATGCCAAGCGAGCCATTATGAGCATCTGACCAAACTTTTCAATGAATTGTGAGCGGTCAGTGATGTTTTCAGGAGCCGGAATGGTTGGCGTCGGTTTCGAGGCATTTACCCAGCGTTCAGCTATCTCAAGTCGTTGTTCCAGTTCGCGAATGCTTTGCAGGTACTGATTCAGTCGTTGCCGGTCACGTCGTCCGAGGGTACGGGCGTGTGAGTTTCTGGATTCCCGCATGTCATCCAAAATACTACGTTGTCGCTGGATTCTGGACATTGCCTGTTGCATTTCAGACTTAGTGCCAACAAGAAACATTTTCTTAAATAGGCGAACAGTGCTGTCCTCGGCGGGTATCAATACACCGTCTCGTGTCCACGACAGGCTCCGGTGAGCTTTATCAATGTTGATACCAAGATTGATGGAGGCAAATCTGGTCTCCTGAGTCGCTCGTTCGGCTATGTATTGGTCGAGTGAAATGGAGTTTCGAAAGCCGCTACTGGTCGGATGCTTGGCAGATGTAAGAAAACAGTTTTCTGTAGAATGCCCTCCCTCGCAGGCTGGGTGTGACAATCCACTAAACACAGTAAATCGGTGCTTCCAAGCTGCTATTTCCGACAAATAGCGAGAAGGCGTATAGTCGACACCTGAACTGTCGGGGAAGAAGTGCCGCGGCAAAAAGCCCAGATTGTTCGAAATGGCAAGTAGTCGTTTGGGCTGGGTGTTTGATGCGTCCTTGCTGCCGGCATGGGTGTGTATTGGTACGGCGAGCATCAGTGCGCCGTTGGTAAGAAATCGGCGCCGCTCTAGCTTTGCGGAATGTGTGATTGGGAATTTCACGCAATACTCACTTCCATTTGCCCGTGAAAATAGGACTTCTTATAAACTCAGTTAATAAGTCCATTGTACGAAATCCATCGGATTCGCAGGCATCCAGGATCTTCTCTATCTGCACACGGTCAGAGTATCTCGGTGGCACACCTGTTGCATATAACGCGAATTGTGAAACGAGGTTTCTAGCAATCTGGCGTTGTTGTTTCAAAAGGTGTGTCTTTAGGTCTTTAATCCCAGAAAAGGTATCGCCATTTTCAAAGCGTCCTGATGCATCTACCGGTGCGGCGGTGAAATATTCAAACTGATGCCCTGCTCTGTCGATTCCTGTCACCGATGTGCCCGTCTGAAGGCTACGATAATTTTCGCGCCATGCGCCCATGACATCGAGGTGCTCAAGTGCGATGCCTAATGGGTCAAACTTGGCATGGCAGGAATTGCAGGACGACTCTGCGCTG
>JAKUOW010000372.1 GCA_022451045.1 Pirellulales bacterium
ATAACTTTTCACCCTCCGGCATCTCAGGCGTTTGAAAAGTCTTTTGCTCATCCCAGTATTGCTGCCACTTGGGTTCAATCTGCGCTGGGTTATAACGTGGCATGTTTCTATCTATCCTGTCTCGTGTGCATTCGGATTTGACGGTTAAGTAAGGACACCATCTATCCAAAAACAAAGGCAATGTTCAAAGCGTGATTTTACTTGGCAGCTCACGGAGTCGACAACCCGCGTGACATACACTGTATGACGGATTCATGTTAGACTCAGACATTCTTTAGCGGCACTAGGCCAGCCACACGATTTAAGCTCCCGAGTCAGATGATTAAGTCCCTTAGAGAATTCCAACTTGATGAAGAATCTCGGCAGAAGATGCGTGCTGCCGGTCGTTTCAATGCTGAGCTACTTGATTTCGTTCGCCCTCATGTCAAAGCGGGAGTCACAACGGACGAAATTGACAGGCTTGTACACGACTATACCATCGACCACGGGCACATTCCTGCACCGTTGGACTATCATGGATTCCCCAAAAGCTGTTGCACCAGCATCAACGAAGTGATTTGTCATGGAATCCCAAGTGACGATGTGCTTCAAGACGGTGACATCGTAAACGTGGATGTTACTTCTATTGTTGATGGATGGCATGGTGACCAATCTGAGACGTTTTTAATTGGTGAAGCCAGCGACGTTGCACGACAAGTTACCCAATGCAGCTTTGATTCACTCTATGCGTCAATCGATATACTAAAGCCTGGTAGCAGTGTGACTGAAATCGGCCATGCAATTGTTGCCATCGCGGACGAATACGGCTTTAGCGTTGTACGTGATTATGTGGGTCACGGTCTGGGTTTGGAGTTCCATCAACCGCCAAACGTTCCTCACTATCCTGATCCACGATTCAATCGGATTCAGCTGATTCCAGGCCTGTGTTTTACTATCGAGCCTATGATCAACGTTGGCAAATTCATGGGCGTTGTTGACCCGTTTGATAACTGGACGGTAAGAACCATCGATGGTCAATTATCTGCTCAATTTGAGCATACTATCTTAATGACCGAAGAGGGCCCTGAAATCCTTACTCAAACGTCTCTGGGACCTCGGCCAGGTCACAAATTCTGATCTTGCCGTGGTTGGCGGATTCCTTTAAAAGTCCCTGTGCGCTGGGGGGGCTGCGCAAAAAATCCACCCCAACTATACGGAAGCTGTTTTGATGAAACGTGTTTTCTCGGTAATCATTTGCGCAGCTTTTGCGCTCTTTCCGCTCAATCTCTACGCAACACAGGCCGTACGTGTGCAAGTGATCACACCTCGCGCACCAGTCATGTCCTCTACAGCTCCCAACGCCTATGTCGCATGCCGCTTGAACACTGGAGCTTCGGTAGATATCTATCATCAGACTGCGGATGGTTGGCTTGCAATTAGACCGCCGGCAGACTGCTTCAGTCTCGTAAACGCGAACGATGTTCAGTTGTCAGAAACTAACTCATCCGGACAAATCCGATCTCTTGAAGCAAAGAGCTGGATCGGTGGGCATGAAAGTCTCGTGGTGAATTATGAATCCGCCATAACACTCAAACAAAATGAACACGTCCGCGTGCTAGCTACACGGCGCATGAGAGTTGCGCCAGATGCCCCACTTCAAACGTACATTAAGATTTTGCCTCCCAACGGTGAATTCAGGTGGATACACAAACGGCACGTAAACCTAACTACTAACCGAAAGCCCGTCGCTCAAGTAAATCCCAACGCTGAGAACATTCGTCCTGACGTGCGCAACTACCAAACGGTTCATTCCGAGATACAACCAGCCTCCTATACGACAGACATGTATGGCGCACCTCGCCAGTCATTCGTTCCACGATGGGTGAAGCCAAGCGTAGGTCAAGGGCTGACCAGCAGCCGAGATTCCGTTCGTTCTGCGGG
>JAKUOW010000373.1 GCA_022451045.1 Pirellulales bacterium
TTAACCGCCCCTGCAAAAGAATGGGCTTCATTTAGAGACCCCGAACTCACCGTGTGAGCGCAACCCATTATTCGTAATGGATGTTACCATAGAATAAATGTTACTAGTCAAAACATTACACAGGCCCCCCGTTGTTGATGAGAGGCGGCAGGTTTGTATCAGGGTCCATCCGCAGCGACGTGAAGTTCCATGCGAGGACATCGTGAGTCTGCCATATTTCCAGGCCTGTGGAGGCAGTGGCACCAACCCAAGCACGTCCGTGATGAAGACTGAGGAGAGAATCGAGATCAAGGGGGGTAATAATGATTGGTTCGCTGAGGTCATCGATAAAAATAGAGAGAGCGCCGAGGCCATTTCCAAAGTCAGAAGCACCATCGATAAAGAATGAAGCAGAATGTGGTGTTGCCGAGAATCTATCGTCCTTAAGGATGCCCGGTTTAAGAAGAGGGTCATACCGAACACGAAACGCGTGGAACTCTTGAGTGGACGACGAAAACGTAGCCGTCCTGGGATATTGTGTTGACGAGGTCAAGGTGGACTTTTGGTGGGCGCTATTGGTGCCTCGCCGCCCATTTGTGTGGACGGCAACGTGATTTTCGTAGGGCTCAGAAAGCTCTGGGTTATAATAGGTGTCAATCTCAACGGCAAGCGAGTCGTTGATACCCCCGTGACCAAGCCCTGCACCCTTGCGTCCCAAGGCATCATAACGGTCTTCTTGGATTACAAACGCAAAGCCGTCGCCACCACGTGATTGACAGGAAGTGTAAACATCATCCATGAGATTACATCGCTGTGATGGGTTTGACGTACGAAACACAATGGTAGTATCAAAGCCCTCTAGGACGTTGAGACGGCGTGCGTACCACATGGCTCCAGCGTGGCGGGGAAGCGATGGCGTTAATCGGATAGCTGGTCCGCAACTTGCGGTTGGTTGGAGGGGCAGAGTGAGTGCAAGCGAGCTAATCTCTTCAACCAGAACAATGCGCTTTTCGACGCGATCGTTTTGAGGAAATTGTGGATCATTGATGGCAGCCTTGCGAAAGGCTGTCTCGGGTTCGGCTTTGTGAAAATTAGGTGTCGCCATTTCGATACAAGAAAGGTGCTTTCCTCCGCAGCCATCCCCCACAGCCTCGTATTGGTGGACATTGAAGCCATCACAGCACGCGGTTGATGCATTGCAATTTTCTATATTTGCACTACCAACGAGAAGGAGACCGTAACTTCCCTCGCCACCAAAGAGACCCGTGGGCCCAAGCGTCGCTCGCTCGTCTGCCGGCCCGTGCTGCACAGTCGCGTTGGCGTTGAAGATGTTAAAGCTAACATCGTATTGAAGTGTGGCTGTTGCGTTAGTGAAATCAGAAAAAGGGCCAACGAAAGCGCCTGGTAGATGCGACCGCCGACCATAGAGGTCGACGGTGTCAATAAATAATTGGTCACTAAAGCGGTCTTCGACGCCAGCAGCAACGGCAAACACATAGCGAGTGTCTGGCTTCAGGCCAATAATTGTAGTTGCTGTTACATTTCCCAGAGTGACGTTGTGTATAATCCGGGCGTTATCATGGCGCGCTTGGAGCTTCTGCTTGATTTCTTCCGTCTTTGCGTCAGTTGCTTGCTGGTCGGAGACGACATGATAAGTAATAATGTAACCAGTCGTCTGTAGTGCACCTAAAAGCCCAGATGACGATCCCACTTGCGAACCTTTAAGTGGCGGTGGTACCCAGCACAGGTCGACTGACCTTGCCGCTATGTTGGAGATGCGAGGAATGGCCGCCCGTGTCGGTGGACCCTGGTATGCGAGGTACTGAACTGTGTCTCGCAGCCCCGGAGTGTCACCACGTGCCACTACGACGTCCACAGGCTTACCACTGACTGATGGAACCCCAGCCGGTAGTTTGCAGCTGACCTCGTCTGAATTGGCTCGGCTGTACTGCGAGTCGCCGGCGCCTGAACTGTGGTACGTAACATTCAGGCATGCTCGGCCGCCGACAACGATAGTCGTGGGTATTTCCGATGATCCTACGCGATCGCCCCTCAGTGTTATGCGGAGGTTACCAACAATAGGACAGGCGTAGGTATTTGCATAAACGCTCATTTTTTTAGTGTTGTTCATTTGAGGTCTACCATCAAACCTCGCAAAACCACGCTCAAGATAGCCATTCTGCAATTGCTTTGCATCTTCCATCTGTGCCAC
>JAKUOW010000374.1 GCA_022451045.1 Pirellulales bacterium
AGTAGAGACTCGACGACTAATTTGTCTCGAGTGCTAGGCTGAGCATGACAATGATCTGAAAATATGGCGCCCAACGCTAGCATGTATATGTAGCCAATAATACGTATCAAACCATGAATGTCCTTCTGAGAAAAATATTGACTTAAAGACCCAATACGGCTTTAAGAGCGGCCTCTTTTTCCGGGCCAGCGTGATAATCAAACGCGCGGAAATATCGATCATGCGTTTCTTCAGGCGTCGATTCGTCTAATAGAATCCTTGCCAAAAAAGCAGGAGCAGCCTTGGACCTACTTCTCCAAATGATGTCGCGGCCGGCGGGAGTATTCCACTTATCGCCCACGAGCTTCATCCAAGATTGAAAATAAGAATCCCATTGACCAGCAGCGCCAATTCCAAGCGCCTCTAAATACCAGCGATCTTCTCCATCATGCTTTGATGCCAATTGCGCCCAAAGTAACGGCGCTTTTTCTGAACCGCACCCTCTAAGGGCAATCGCACATTCCCTCAAAACTCGTATGTCTTTATCATCAACGAGTTGCGATACCACGTTAGAAATATCCAAGCCGAGTTGCTTAGCCAAGCGTATCCCTACGATGCGGATGTCTCCGTCGCCATCCAACAGTGCTTTCTCGACGTATTTCGCACCGATGGCATCGGTCTTTCCTAAAACCCAAAGCGCCCTTGCCCGGACCCGTGGGTTTTCGCCGGAATCATCAAAAACTTTTGATAACGCGCTTTCGGCATCAAGGCCAAAATCGTGAAGAGCGGTCCATGCCAAATATCTCACACTATTATTCGGATTCTTCAATGCTTCTATAGACCCCTCGACCGTTGAAAAATCAAATTTCGGGACCTCATATTTTGTGCTCGGGGGTGCAATTCGAAATAGCCGACCTCTTTGCAGGTCTTGCATATTGTGTCCACCAACGCCAGGGTCATACCAATCTGTCACAAAGAGTGAGCCATCTGGAGCGACGCATACATCTGCTGGCCGAAACCAGTTATCGATTCCCTTAGCAACATCTACAATTTTCGCATCGTAACCGGCGCCGTTTTTCTTTACGGGATAGGAGCGAACGATATTCGGGCCGGCATCACAATGAATTACTTGGTTGCGATAGACGGAGGGTAATAAATGACCCTCATATATGGCTATACCAGTAGGAGAACCGGCACCCGTTTGGAGGAGATTGGGCACAACCCCCGGATCACGTAGGTGCCAATGGCGTAATGGTATATCCGTGTGTGCGCCAGTACGATCTGCTTTCCATCCTGCTCCGGTTAATTCATCTCTGTATCCGTAATTACCGTGTTCCATGACGAAGTTAATTCGCACGCCTTTGTTACCGTCATCATCATTATCTGATTGCCAAAGTGTACCGAAGGAGTCGACCGTAACCTCATAATTGTTCCGGAAGTTGTGTGCCAAGACCTCAAAGTTAGAACCATCTAAATCACAACGGAACACCATTCCACCATAAAACGGTTTTCCATTGTCTATTACGGGCAGCCCGTCGATGGTTTTTACTATGTCTCCATTCGAATCGTGAACTGCCTTGCCGGTGTTACCGAAATTCCAATAGAGTTTTCCGTCAGGGCCGAAAAGAAAACTATGAGCGGAGTGATCGTGCTGTGGCTGTCCGGTTTTTGTAAACAGGAATTCCTTTTTGTCAGGTACGTCGTCACCGTCCTCATCAGTAAATACGATGACGTTAGGAGAGCAGGAGACGATCACCTTGTTGCCGAGTACTGCAATTCCCATCGCGGAATCCACATCTCGTCCTTGGTAGTACACCTTTTGTGTATCAGCCACACCGTCGGCATCTGTATCTTCTAAGATCAGAATGCGATCGCCCTTTTCACGTTTTCCGTTATGTCGACGATAATTCACCACCTCGCACACCCAAATTCGGCCACGATGATCGATATCAAGATTGGTGAGACTAAGTAGCTTCGGTTCGGACGCTACGAGAGTTGCTTCTAGTCCTTCGTTCAGGTTAAGACCATCGACTGCTTGCTCAGGATCGCGATCGCTGGTTGCTACAGAATCTCCACCGATGTTTGGCGGCTCGATATATACGGCGAATTGAACGGATGTGTGAGCGCCATCCCCCTGATTTGTGCCACCGTTATCAAGTCCACCGTGGGCCACGAAGCGTTCATATCCTTCCGGTATCTCAAAATGGA
>JAKUOW010000375.1 GCA_022451045.1 Pirellulales bacterium
GGTTACCCTTACCTCTAAACCTGAGTCGTGTCGACGACTTCCCTCAACCAAACAGACCACAAACACCCAAACCTCCATTCCCCTACATGGCCGAAGAAGTCACGTATGAGAATCATGAAACGGGCGATGTAATTGCTGGCACGCTTACAACGCCGAATGCCGTGGGACCATTTCCTGTGGCTCTATTAATAAGCGGTTCTGGGGCTCAGGACCGTGATGAGACGATTATGGGGCACAAGCCGTTTGCGGTTATCGCTGATTACTTCACTCGCAAGGGCATTGCAGTTTTACGTGTGGATGATCCGGGGGTCGGTGAGAGTGGCGGTTCGATGAGGGATGCCACGACTCAGGACTTTGTCATCGATGTTCAATCCAGTGTGCAATTCCTGCGAAATCATCGAAAGATTGATGGTGATCAGGTCTTCTTAGTCGGACATAGCGAGGGAGGACTCATCGCTCCGATTGTAGCATCACGTGACCGTCGACTTGCAGGTATCGTTTTAGTAGCAGGTCCCGGAGTGCGTGGGCGAGAATTATTGGTGTTACAGAATCGACTGATCATGCGAGCTACTGGTGAAACTCAGGCGGTCTACGATTGGTTTGGTGATTTTTTTGATGCCCAAATTGGCTTGATTCTCTCAACACCGAACGATGAAACGTTGGAGGAACGCTCACTTGCTTTATACGACGAGCACCTGGAACTGGCGCCGGAAAGCGTAACCGAGCAAGCGGGACAGTTAATTAGAGAATCTGTTCGTAATAACACCATTCCGACTCTTAATAATCCATGGATGCGATATTTTCTGGAATTTGATCCCGAAAAGACGTTGCGAAAAGTGAAATGTCCGACGTTTGCATTCTTCGGTGATCTGGATCTTCAAGTGCCGCCGTCGCAAAGCATGGAACCGCTGCGTGCCGCGCTGATGCGTGGTAAGTGCAAAGACTTTCTCGTTAAGTCTTATCCCGAACTGAATCATCTGATGCAACATTGCAAAACCGGTTCCGTAACGGAGTATTCTCAAATTGAAGAGACATTTTCGGAAGAGGTGCTCGGGGACATGGCGGGATTTATTCTAGACCGGCTAAAATGACAACATGAAGTTTAGCCACAGATGATATTTAATCGGTGAGTTTCATTATCGAAACCATGAAGACATTTACCAAAATACTGCTATCGTTCATCGTTTTACATGTTTCGACTAGCGAAGTGGAATCAGCAACCAAACAAAAGGTGGATTTCGCGACGCAGGTCAAACAGCTACTTTCCGACCGTTGTTTTAAGTGTCATGGACCGGATTCAGAGAATCGTCAGGCCGACTTGCGGCTGGATGACCGCGATGCTGTGTTTTCTCATACTGCATCCAGCGGGTTACGCGTAATTCGTCCGGGAAAAATCCGTCGCAGTGAGTTGGTACGGCGTATCACCAGTCATGATGAGGGTGAAGTTATGCCACCTGTCGATTCAAACCTTGCGCTAACCGAATCAGAAAAAGAGTTACTTACTAACTGGGTACAGCAGGGTGCGGAGTGGACACCGCACTGGTCGTTTACAGCACCTGTGGCAGGCGAATTGCCAGCACCAGTAAATAAACAGTGGAGCCGGAATGAGATTGATCAATTCATTCTTGCACGACTGGAGCAAGAAGGGCTCGAGCCGGCACCACAATCGGCAAGAACCCGATTGTTGCGTCGGTTGTCATTTGATTTGACTGGATTGCCACCGACGATTGAACAGCTTGACGCATTCCTGGACGACAAGAGTGATAACGCATGGGAGAAAGCAATCAACCGCCTTTTGAAATCTGAACACTATGGAGAGCGGATGGCATCCGATTGGTTGGATATCGCAAGGTATTCAGATACGTTTGGATTTCAGGTGGATCGAGAACGGCGGGTATGGCCCTGGCGTGATTGGGTTATCAAGGCATTTAATGAGAACATGCCGTATGATCAGTTCGTTTCATGGCAACTTGCCGGTGATATGTTACCCGATGCCACTGAAGAGCAAATCCTAGCCACAACCTTCAATCGACTGCATTCTCAGAAAGTCGAAGGTGGCAGCACACCGGAGGAATTCCGCGTTGAATACGTGGCAGATCGCACACACACCTTTGCAACGGCATTCCTTGGATTGACGATGGAGTGTTCGCGTTGCCACGATCACAAATATGATCCGATTACT
>JAKUOW010000376.1 GCA_022451045.1 Pirellulales bacterium
TGTTTCTATACATACTTCGCTACGCATTTGGCATTTTGAAGCGGGATATCTGAGATGCCTACGGCCTGACTTCAGAAGAGCTGGGATATCTCGAAGCCCTGTTTTCTATTTTTTATGGTGCCGTGCAATTACCGGCCGGCATTCTTGTTGACATCATTGGGGCACATATCTTTCTGTCAGTCTCAATTGCAGTTTGGTCAATTGGACTGGCCATGCATGCTGCAGCACCGCACATGTGGTTACTCTATCTCGGACGTATTTTGCTTGGCACCGGACAATGTGCAGTGTTCGCTGCCTTGGGTTGGTTAACAAAGCGTTGGTACCCGCCTCATATCCGAACTACCGTCCAGGGTTGGATCGGTGTATTCTTTGCCCGCTTTGGTGGAGCTGTCACTAACATTCTGATAGCAACCGTACTCATCGGTACAATCGGCATGGGCTGGCAGCTAGCAGTTCTGATTCTGTCCGGCGGAGGAATAATACTTGCAATCGCCTTTTTCATCGTTGTTAGAAACACCCCCGCAGATCACCCCAATGTGAATCCTGCTGAATTGGCTCTCATTGGTGCGGGCGACACTCCCGCAGGCGAGCAGGAGCATGTGAGCTTTAAGCAACTGCTAACTGAGAGTTCACCACGAGCAAGAGTCAGTGTTTTGCTTTTGGCACTAGCCGCCAGTTTTTCTACCGTAGCAGATCACATTTTCTCAGGATGGATTCCACTTTTCCTGCGGGAAGGGCATCAGCTGGACTACAAAGAAATGGGAATCTACTCGTCGCTTCCGTTGATCGGTGGTGCGATCGGAGGCGTAATCGGTGGATTCCTTAACGACGCTGCAGTTCGGAAAATAAGCCGCAAATGGGCGCGTCGAATAATGGGAGCGTTTGGAAAGGGTATGGCCGCAGTCGTCTTAGGTGTGGCGTTATTCTTCACTCACGAACCATACCTATTCTGTATTTTGCTAGGAGTCGTAAAGATATTTGCAGACATCAGTCTGGCAACAAGATGGGGTGCCTTGACGGATATCGGCGGTAGATTCACGGCAACGATGTTTTCCTTTGTAAACGCATTTGCCGTAGTAATCGGTATCGTGGGATCAATTGCCTACGGCTACCTGGTGCCGGAAAAACCTGAAGCGGCTGTAGTGCAATCTGCAGACTCAACAAACTCTTCGGCACAACCTCAGGCAGTAGTTCAAGAACTGAGTCAGGAGCAGAAGGACGCGATTATCGAAGAGAACATCAATCAATGGATGCCCGTCTTGCTAATCGGTTTTGGCTGTTACATCCTCTGTTCGTCGTGCTGGCTACTCGTTGACTGCGAACAATCGGTTAGTTCCTGACGCTCTTCAATCGGTTGCTGTTTGTAGCCAGATTCCCCTTGCGCACCAAACCAACAGCAGACAGTTTTTGGCCACCCATTCTTGTCTGCCGGTAGCTATCAGTAAACTCAAACTCACCTTCGTGTAATTCCAGAAATGTAATGTCGGCCGCGGTTCCCGGTGCAAGAGTTCCCAAGTCGTCATGCATGCCGAGCACCTTGGCGGCATCACAGGTTGCCATCGCGATCACTCGATCCAGCGGCAGCCCCAAACACAAGAATTTGGACATCGTCGTCGGCATGTCGTATACCGGTCCATGTAAGTTCATTTCATGCAGATCCGTGCTGATAGATGTCGGTTCAAACCCGGCATCCAATGCTGCTTGTACAATATCCCAGTTAAAACTGCCAAATCCATGGCCCACATCAAAGACGATCCCATTTTTCTTCGCTTCGATCACCTCCTGAAATGGCTTTCCGTCTGAATTCAGAATGGTCTCACCACCACCTTTGATGCAATGAGTAATACAATCTCCAGGTTCAAGGTGCGGGAACATTTCCGGGATGGGCATAGGACTCTCACCGATATGAATCATCAACCACGTGCCGGAGTCACGTGCTGCCTGCACTGCCTTCAGGAAGGTATCCCATCCTTGCTGGCCCGAACCAATAATGTGGGCACTGGCGCGTATCTTCACACCGACAGCAACATCAGGATTGCGCTGAATCACATCTACCACACCGTCGGGATCCGCGTAACGGGGATCCATCAACTCGCCATAATGCGCAGCTACAAGTCCGATACACGACAGATTTACTAACCCGAACACTTCGGTATCAACCTGATCGATCACTTCA
>JAKUOW010000377.1 GCA_022451045.1 Pirellulales bacterium
CGACGAGTTAGCACAAATGATTCGCGAACATCCGTCCCAATTATGGGGGCTTCACCGCCGATGGAAAGGCAAACCCCGAGGATCTCGAAAACGTATGCGCAAGGCGGGTTAGATGAAGTGGCAAACGATTGATAAGAACGACATACCGATAGACGGTGCTAGCGCTGAAATTGTCGTGGCTGGCAATATCGTTGCACTATTTAACGTAGGTGGTGAGCTTCATGCGCTTGACGGCATTTGTCCCCATCAAGGTGGCCCTCTTGGACAGGGAGCCCTTCACGGCTGCATCGTCAGCTGCCCCTGGCACGGATGGGAATACGACGTAACAGACGGTCAACACCAGTCGATCCCAGCTCTAAAGCACACTTCGATACAAGTGCGCACTGTAGACGGCGTAGTGCAATTGGGGTTTTCAGATGAATGAAATTCGTTGTGTACGCAACAGCGATCTTCCTTTAATTGCCGATGCAAGCGGCTCATGGCTAGGTCTGACCGGATTAATTCCACGAGCACGCCTACAATTGTTCGAGCTAGGGCTGTTTTCCAAACCGTTTTTTGAATTTGAAAACTCCTGGGTCTCCGTCAGTGATGGCCAAATAGAGGCTTTGGTTGTTACCTCCGGATCCGACTCTCATGCCTCTATCACTTACGCGAATTCTTCTTCGGCTTCTTTTGAGGCTCTCGCGAGGACGCTGACACATTTAATCACCCGCCGCTCCAAAATCAACACATTGAATTTAGGAGTATCGAATACGCCTTCCGGTCTTTTGACACACGTACCCGGTATGATTGAGCATTCGGGCTTACGTGCAAGTGTTTTTCAATTACGGGACCTGCTCGTATCCCATCAATTCACACAACATGACGCCACACCCTTGCTCAGTTTCCACTCCGATCTCCAACGCCCTGCATTCAGCAGGGATCAAATGGAATTGCGACGCACTCACGCTATCGCTACAACCCACGATGTCGTATTACCAGATTGGAGTCTCAATCTAGAGTTAAGACACTTAAATACGGTTGAATTACATTTGCAAGACCGGGAAACAGGGCAGTCAGATGCAACCGTCGTACTGACCACAATCCCCGACGGAAATCCTTCACAATCAACCGTTACGATGCGCAGCTGCCAGGGCACCGAGCCACATCTGTCGGCACTTGTTAGTGACTTGTGCAGAAGCCATCAAGGGACTTTGCTCGCGAATCTGCCGGACTGCACCGAGATGCTACAGAATGTCGGCTTTGAAATAGCGGACACATTCACCACGTGGCAGCGAAAATAGAGGTTATAGGCCTGCATACAGGTCGCGTCCCTTTCTCAACGCTGCCATCTTCGCATCTGCGACCGAACGAGGTAACATCCAAAAACCGCAATCCGGATGCACGTACCCGATTCGCTCTGCGCCGATGACAACCGCAGCTTCCTCGATACGTCGTGCAACCGTTTCAGCAGACTCCACACCGTTATCCTTAATGTCGATGACACCCAGGCCTATCTCTATCGCCGGGTTGATGCGGTCAAGTATCGCAAGTTCAGCATCCGGCCGCCTTGCCATTTCCAATACGACATGGTCCGCCTCCAGTGCGTTCAAAAATTCAACAAGTAGGTCATATTCACCTTGCTGTATTGTTTGCCCACCATAGTTCCCGAAACATAAGTGAACTGCGGAAGTTGTCTTCACGCGGCGAAGAATTCGATTAATTCCCTCCGCAGCGATAAGTCCATCGTGCGGAGCACCTGTAACGTTTGCTTCAGCTACCTGTATAACGGCAGCGTCGACCTCCGCGACTTTCTCCCATAACAAATCCCCGAGTGCATTTACGAGACTTGCAGTATCCGGATAAAACTGATTTGCAACCATTTTGGACAACATGTATGGACTA
>JAKUOW010000378.1 GCA_022451045.1 Pirellulales bacterium
GCCAAGTCGATCATTACTGAGAGCGGATACGATGAATCGACGTCGTTTAAACGCTGCTGAATCCTGTTCGTTGGGTTAGGCTTTGCGTTGACTGCGTTCCTTACTTGCTCGTCAGTTCCTGCAACAATTAACTGTTTGTTTACAACCGTAATGAATAAATCCAATCCCGGCTGTCGCGCAACAAAACCTTCGATCCCTTTACCAAGTTTTATTGGCTGACGCTCATCAGGAAGCGATGGCAGCAGTACTTTAGGATCTACATCCGTAGACATTTCTCCCAGCACAATCATTTGTGGGGCTACAGTTTGACTTGGAAACTGATAGCCAACAATAACGCGTTTTAGTTTGCCAAGGTCGATTCCAATCTGCTGTTTCAAGATGACTTCGAGAACCTCAACTGGCATTGCCTTGATTAAATCGCTCTCAAGTGCCTTTTCAACATTAAGCGAAATTACAACCGATAGATTATCTGGTAGCCGATTGGCGATATTTTCCTCACACCGGGCCTCATTTGAAGCAGCCAGCAAGCACAAGAACGACAGAATTGTGAAAGACGATATAAGTTTAGGGTTTATAGTAATTCGCGATGACATCTTTAATTCCTTAGAAGTCTTCAGTTGATTTCCAATAGTAAATCTACCGCAGCTCACTATCCTTGCGACACGGGCATCGTGGTTTTTCTTTAACTAAGTGCATGACTTTTCATATGAACTGTTCATTTGCGATTTGTTAAAATAACGGGCGTTGAATCTGAGTTTTTGAGAGTCAAATGATACGACAAATAACTGTCTGGTCAGTATGTGTTTTGATATCAGCAGGTGTGTGCGCATCGCCACCTACTCACAAGCAAATTGACAAGCTTGTGCGTTCCAGCGCAAGTGGCAAAGTCTCGCAATTGGCCACCGATGGCGAGTTCTTGCGCCGAGTCTATCTTGATTTGGTTGGAGACATTCCAACTGCGGAAGAAGCACTACATTTCTTAGAAGATCGCTCTTCATTAAAGCGGCAGCGGCTGATCGACGCACTTTTGAATGATCCGCGATATGCACGAAACATGGCGGAGCGATTCAACATAATGTTGATGGAACGTCGCGAACCAAATGAGCATTGGTCATCCATCCTAAATGAGGCATTCACAGAAAACCGAAGCGCGGATGTAATCGTAAAACAGATCCTCACGCCAAATACCGATCCTGAGAAATTAACCGGCGCAAATCACTTTTTGACCAGTCGATTACAAAAGATCGGCCAAAACCCAACAGACTATCCCGGCCTAGCATCCGACATTGGGCGGATGTTTCTGGGAGTCAACCTTGCCTGTGCACAATGTCACGACCACTTATTCGTCACTGATTACAAGCAAGTCGATTTTCAGGGCATGTATGCGTTTGTACTCCATTCCTTCATAAGGAACGAAGTCCACTACCCTGCAATCGGTGAACGCATCATGGATAAGCCTTTGGAATTCTCGTCAGTGTTTGGTGGCGACCAAAACTCCACCGGACCACGCATCTACATGGGAAACCAATTCGAGGTTGAAGTATTCGAAAACGGGAAGGAATACGCAGTTGAAGCAAACAAAGCGACAAAGGAGCCTGCCATACCACGCTTTAGTCCTTTGCGACTTCTCTCAGAAAGCCTACCAAATGCGGATAACCGTCAATTTGCCCGCAATTTCGCCAACCGACTTTGGTTCCTAATGATGGGTCGCGGAATCGTGCACCCGTTGGACTTACATCATTCTGAAAATGAAGCAAGCCATCCCCAAATACTCGACATTCTCGAAACAGAACTAATTCGCTCTGGCTTTGATGTTAAGTATGTTCTTCGAATAATCGCATCCACCGAGACGTACCAGCGATCCAGCTCGCTTCCCAGGAACACGACATCGGTCATCCCGAGTACATTCCGGAGTTTTCCAACGAAGCCACTTTCTGCAGAACAACTTAAATGGTCCATGCTTCGTGCTACCGGAATGTTGAAATCTACGACCATCGATTCCCCTTCAGAGTCCGATACTACGACATCAAGCAACGACATTTCACCCAATATGCCGCACATTAGTGTTGTAAATCAAAAGTTTCTAGACGCATATGCAAACCCAGCAAAAGAGCCAGAAATCGACTTCACCCCCTCCGTCAGGGCAGCACTGTT
>JAKUOW010000379.1 GCA_022451045.1 Pirellulales bacterium
GAAATCACTTTCATGCCCTCTAGTTTCAGAATAACGCATCAGATCCATCCAATGCCGGGCCCAGCGTTCCCCAAACTGTGGTGAAGCGAGCAGCGTGTCGATTGCGATTTCACGAGCATCAGGTCGCGAATCACTCTTGAATTCTTCGATTTGCCTAGGCGTCGGAACTATACCCAGTAGTGCAATGTGCAAGCGACGATACCAAGTAGTTGGATCGGTGAATCCACTTGGTTGTAGGTGGTTTTCCTTAAGTTTTGCAAGTATGAAGTGATCGATTTCGTTTTCTGGCCAAGTGGAATCGGGATTATCTGGTAATGGCTGTGGTTTTGGGTTTTGCCAAATCCACGGTAAGCGTGCAATTCGCTCCTGCAGGTTAAATGAACGATCTCCTTGGGCTACAGGTTCATTTGGCCAAAAGGCACCATTGGTAATCCACTGTTGAAAATCCGCAACGACCGATTCGGGTAGTTTTGGTTTTCCTTCCGGCATTTGAAGATCGCCAACGTGCTTCATGGCGCTGATAATAGTACTTTGCTCAGGGTTACCAGGGGTTACCGGAATACCATAGAACCCTTTCTTAGTCAGAAAGGAAATGTGATCAACTCTTAGTTCAGACTCCTGCTTGGTGAGTCCGTGGCACGCAAAGCAATGAGTTGCCAATACAGGTCGAATCTTGTTTTCGAAGAATTCAGCTTTCTCTTCTGCATTCAGATGACCAGAGAGTATTGCTGGAACAAAAGCGAATATGAAAACGGTCTGTGGTATGGAACGGAAGAACCGAAATGTGCGGATATAGGAGTCTTGTTTTCGGTCAGGCGTTGGGGAATTCATTTACCTAATCAACATTCACTAGAAACAGATCGTTTTTACCGTTTCGCTCGGAAAC
Organism: Pirellulales bacterium; assembly: GCA_022451045.1. GTDB lineage: Bacteria > Planctomycetota > Planctomycetia > Pirellulales > Pirellulaceae > UBA11883. The sequence continues at coordinate 887 of JAKUOW010000379.1, forward strand.
AACGAATATCTGTCGTCCATTTGGATGCCAAATTGCGAAGTCATCTTTTTCTGTGTTAGTCGTTACTTGTCGTTCGTTGGTGCCATCTGCGTCTATCACGTAGATATCGTAATTGCCTTCTCGATTACTTGTGAAAGCAATTTGCTTATTGTCAGGTGACCACGCGGGTCGCGTATCCATGGTTGGGTTGTCGGTAAGTTGCAAAATACCTTGCCCATTTTTTGACATGACGTGAATGTCAAAGTTTCCGGAGCGAGTAGAGGCAAAGGCAATCAGGCTTCCATTCGGGGAAAACCGAGGATACGTATCTAACGCTCCTTTAGTCAGCTCGATCGGTTCACCACCATCGACGTTTAATCGCCACAACTGCTGTTCGGCATCTCTTGTTGGAAATGAGAAGATAACATGAGAACCGTCAGGTGATGTCGTCGCACGTCGTACAGCCGCGAATCCACCACCTGGGTTGTGGCTGATGGACTTACTTGTTTTTTTGTTTTCAATAACGACTGCATTATGCAGATTACCATCATTTCGAATGAAGCAGATTACCTCACCGGACTTTGAGGGTGAGTAGCTAAATTCACTCGTGTTTGCACTTGGGTGCACTAATTCTGATTCCAGCGACTCCAGGTCAATCGCGCGCAATTGAATCAGGTTGAACTTTTCCTGAATACTGTAGATGAGCTTTGAGCGATCCGCTGATAGTACGAGATCGCTCTTCAAGTGTCCGTCATTTGTAAGTCGCCTCGGTTCTGCGGCGACGCTAGACGCTGCAGCTATACAAAACTGAAATATCAGATAAATCAGGATTAGCAGGTAGCGATGCATCTTTACTAGCCGGTCTAAATCTAAAATAACTCATGGATAAACTCGCCGTCAGGCAGTACGTTTAACTCAGCCCGTGCAACACTGTCGATTCCCATGCAGTCCATCATGGTCACACCGACACCAGTTGGTTCGATAGGCCGTGTTATAGGTTTTTCGGCTTTTGGATCGCTGGCACCAATTACCTGACCGGTTTTCACACCCGCTCCGGACCACAATGAGAAATAGCAGCCTGGCCAGTGGTCGCGCGATGCCCTCTTATTGATTCTTGGTGTACGACCAAATTCACCCATACAGACAACGAGGGTATCATCCATCAGACCGCGATCAAACATGTCATCTAAGAATGCTGAAAACGCGCGGTCGAAAATTGGACAATGTCGACTTGGCAGCAGATCGAAGTTTCGAATGTGTGTATCCCATCCGAAGTCCGTGTTTG
>JAKUOW010000038.1 GCA_022451045.1 Pirellulales bacterium
TGCATAGTGTCGTAGTTTAACTTCATGGCCTGCAATGACGGTTTTGCGGGTGATAATTTCAGGGGCGTTTTCTAAGAATGGTGTCAGATAGAGCACCGTTTGTTTTCTGGCAGCGTCTTCCTTGGATGCAATTTTTTGCTGCGTCTCCCAAAGGAGATTATATGCATCTGAAGCGGTGTTCTTGTCACCGACTTCAAAGTAGTCGTCTAAGTAATCTAATGCTGCCTGATAGTCTTCACGCCGACTTGATACGTGTGCCATGCGTAAGGCATAAAGTACGGGATTTTCCTTGATCTCGTTTGCCTTGTTAAAGCAGGATTCGGCGATATCTAGCTGACCGTCTTGCATGAACGCTTCGCCCATGACGATATATGTGACCCCGTCTCTTCCTTGAAACTGCTTTCGCTGCGTATCGGAAAGCTTTAGTTTTTCAGGATTCTCTAGGATGTCCATGACAAACTCGAAGGCTTTGGCACTTTGCTCAATATTTTGTGCCAGAAACGAGAGCCTGCCAATTTCGATTCGTATTGCAACGGCCGCGGCGTCCAGATTGTCTTTACCACGTACTTCCAAAAGTTTGTTGTATGCGCTGACAGCACCTTCAAAGTCGTTTGCTCTTGTGAGCATGAGAGCGATTTGGCCCAATTGGTTTGGATTGTTAAATGCTACATCCGAATTTAACGCGATCGTCGCATAACGCTGTGCTTCCTGCTGTCGATTCGTTGTCATTGAGATGCCAACGATATCCCGTAATACCAGATTAATATCAGGGTTATATCTCCAGGCACGCTGATATTTTCTTAGTGCGTCGCCGAGGCGCTGGCGTTGCTGCAACAAGCGTCCATGAGCAAACAGCGTTGAGGAGTGCTTGTGATCCTGTTCGGTTTCACTTTCCGTATTGCGGGGAAGTGTTTCCAGAAAGCTATCCGGATCAGGTGGTGTTACATCCGGCTCTGCGTATAGAGAACCAGTGTGAGCAGTTAGGAATAGTGTAATGGCCAGCAAAATGCAGGCGATTCGATTGAAGAGTGGACTTAACAGCACGCGTAACCCTCCCTGGAATGTTACTTGTCTTAATCAGCAGTGGAGACGACGTTCGGTCTGCTGATCAATCAAGTACTGTAAAGGTTATCCCTTTTTCTTTGTACTCTTTTTTGCCGCAGCTTTCTTAGTTGTTTTTTTGGCTGTTGCTTTCTTGGTGGTTTTCTTTTTCGCAACTGTTTTCTTAGTTGCTGCTTTCTTCTTCGTGGACGTCTTTTTCTTGCTTACAGGTTCTTCAGCTTCATCTTTGGCTGATGGCTTTTGAGGTAAGTTAGGTTCGCATTTCTTATCAACTGAAAGGAGTAACTCTCTGACTTTCTTGCCGTACGGATTACTAGCAAAGTCGACACCAAGTTGGTGGAGCAGGGCACCGAACTCAACTCCTTGATTCTTGGCAATCGTCCGTTCAAGTCCAGGGATCTTGTGTGCTTTCTTATTCGCTTCGGTCGCAATGCCGAGTACGATGAGTGCGTCAAACGCTGCGCCGTTAATTGGAATGGAGTGACTTTCCAAACCGTTTTGCACAACATAATTGATTCCATAGTCAGTAAACCCACGCCAGCTCTTTAAATCGCTCATGGACTGGCTCAGTTTTTGTTTCGTTAGATGTTCCAAGTCGAACTTGTAGATCGTCTCGAAAATATTGTGCAGGCCTTTCTTGATGCGTACGGCCGCTTCGCCCGGATCGTTTAGCATCGACAGCTCTTCGGTTAGTTCCGAGACGGTCGTCACGCGTACTTCATTCCAGTCACAATAGAGTGACTGGAGTCGCGTGTACGCAGAGTTTGCATCGCTGGATGACGAATTCTCAAGGCAGCAAGCATACAGTAGGTGTTCAAGAACAGGCCGATCCTTCACAGGCATACGTACTCTTGGGTATGCCTTCTTCAAGGTCCTGTACAGTTTCTTAGTTAAGCTAGCTCGAGCGGCAGCACTCATGGGTGTCGACTTTCCTGTCTTGTGGCGTGGTTAATCTAAACCTATTGACTCTTGTGATTCGGATTCACTTTTCGGCTCAAGCGATGATTCATCGATCGCATCATCTTCCGGTTGTGCCGGCAGTAAGTCACTCAGCATCTGTTCAACTTCGATTGAGTGTTTTACACCTTTATCGAGCATGAACTTCAGCTGTGGTGTGTATCGCATATCCACTCGGTTTCCGACTTTTCGTTGAAGGAATCCTTTGGCATGATTCAGGCCGTGAATACATAGACTCTGTTTGTTTTCATCTCCCATAACCGACACGTGCACCTTCGCGTGTCTCAGATCATTTGACACTTCAACATAGGTGACGGTTACGTGCTCTACGCGTGGATCGCGCAGATCCGTAAGAATTGCCATACTGACAACTTCCTTAATGGCCTGAGCAACTTTTAAAACGCGTCTTGAACTCATTAGTGTGTTATGTGCGGTACGGTGGGTTTTGACATGAGGTCGGGGGTATTAAGCGTCCATTTAGGAACCCGATAAGGGTGCTTAAAACTTTCTACAACGTCCTTGCTACTTGTTCTACTCGATAGGCTTCGAGGGTGTCATCTTTCTTGACATCGTTGAATCCGGAGAGCTTGATACCACATTCAAAACCCTCGCGAACTTGTTTTGCATCGTCTTTTTCGCGTTTTAGCGAGTCGAGCGGGTAATCTCCAATGATACGGCCTTCGCGGCTGACGCGAATCCGACACCCACGTTCGATATTTCCTCGAACGACGTAACAACCAGCAATGCTACCAAGCCGGCTGATATTGAATACTCGTTTGACAACAGCGTGTCCCAGTTCGACGGTTTGTTCTTCGGGCTTGAGCTTGCCTTCCAACAGCAGTTTGATATCGTCTGTCACTTTGTAAATGATATCATAGCGACGAATTTCAACCTGCTTCTCGTCGGCCATGACTCGTGCTCCTTCATCGGGGATCACGTTGAAACCGACGATAACGGCTTCGGATGCTGCAGCAAGAATGACATCACCAGCAGTCACTGCACCAACAGATGCCTGGAGTATGCGAACCTGCACTTCATCATGATGAAGTTTACCCAGTTCTTTGCGAATGGCTTCAATGGAACCACGCACGTCAGCCCGAATAATCAGATTTAGCATTGTGACTTCGTTAGAGTTTCCTAACGTGCCTTGCTCAAGACGTGACTGGAAGTCTTCAAACGAGATTTTCGTAGTCGATCCGGAAAGATTTGTAGCCCTGGATCGGTCACTTCGTTGGCCAGCGATTTCACGTGCGCTGACAATATCAGATAGGACATGAACCGCATCACCAGCTTCGGGCGCGATGTCTAAACCAGTGATGTTTACTGGTACGCTCGGTCCGGCAGACTGGATTTGTTTGCGTTCATCGAGTGTGTCGTACATGGCCTTGACCCGACCATGAGCGCCACCGCAAACGACAACGTCTCCAACATTGACCGTACCGTTCTTGACGATGATCTTGGCAATTACACCTCGACCAGGTTCCTGTTGGGCCTCCAGGCAGATTCCCTGACCTGGTCGATTGGGGTTTGCCTTGAGTTCATAAAGTTCTGCGATGGTAAGGATGGTTTCGAGAAGCTGGTCCATTCCGTCACCAGTGATGGCACTGGTTTTTACAACTTCAATGTCGCCGCCCCACTCACTCGGAGTGAGTTCAAACGTTGGTAATTGGGACATGGCACGTTCCGGGTCAGCACCAGGCAGATCCATCTTATTTAAAGCGACGATAATGGGAACACCTGCCGCTTTGACGTGGCTGATTGCTTCTTCAGTTTGCGGCATGATTCCGTCATCTGCTGCAATGACGAGCACGGCAATATCGGTGACATTTGCACCACGTGCTCGCATCTCGGTAAATGCTTCATGCCCCGGCGTATCAACGAATGAAATTGCCTTACCATCTTTTTCAATTTGATAAGCTCGAATGTGTTGCGTAATACCACCCGCTTCGCCGGATACAACATCAATGCCGATCAGGTAATCCAACAGAGAAGTTTTTCCGTGATCTACATGGCCGAGGAAAGTGATAACCGGTGGTCTTTGTTGAAGATCTGCGGGGTCTTCTTCTATTTCATCGACCGCGGAAATCAGCGTATCTTCAAGTGTTTCCTGGCTTCGAACTTCCACGTCCACTTCGAGCTCAGCGAGCAGGAATTCAACCATTTCTTCATCGAGCTGTGCATTGATGGTCACCATCGCACCCATGCCCATTAATACGGACTGGATGTTAGCCACAGCGACACCGGTTGCTTCGCTAAACGTACGAACTGTGCACGGTAATTCCAGAACAACATCTGATTTTCTTGGTGCTGCGGTATTCTTACCGGTACGTGTCAATGTTCTGTGCATGCGTCGCTTGCGCGTATCAAGGTGCGCTCTGTTCTGCATGTCTTCGCGGCGCTTACGCTGTTTTTGCCTGTCCGCTCGGGCAGTGGCCATACCAGCAAGACCGGCGTCTTCATTACGCCATTTCTTCTTGTCTTTCCCTTTCCCATGGCCGCGTTGGTCCGTCGCCGGATCCTTCGGTGGTTCGATCTCATCGCGAACCGTCTTAATCAAGTCGGTAGGTGTCAGATGCTTTAGAGGAGCCTGTTTTCCCGTTGCCTTCTTAATTGCATCGGTCAGACGGACTTCCGGTTTCTGAGTTTTTTCATTAGCACCAGCAGCCGGAGCTGGATTCTTGATTTCGGGCATCGAAGCGAGCTTAATGACGGGCTCGGATCGTTTTGGTGATCGCTTCTTTTTCTTTTCAGGATCAGTTTCGCCCTTAGCTGCACCAAATACTTTGATCGCTTTATTTGCTCGTAACGCCTCAGTAGGATCGGGAGCTAACGGTGCGTCGATTACTTCTTCAACTTCCGGAGTTTCCTCAATCTCTTCGACCTCGATGGTTTCAGAATCCTGAGGTTCATCCTCGTTTTCCTCATCATCGCCTGTCAAAGATAGTGGCCCGCGTTGTCGTTTGCTGGTGACAACTTTAATAGGCCCGCGGGCACGTGTAGCGGCCGGGTCAGGCGCCACAATTGCAGGTTCTTCAGGCTCTTCTACGACGGTGGATTTGTCCAAAAATGCATGGACTTTCGTCACCTCGTCATCATCCAGACTCGCAAGGGCTGATCCTTTGCCGGAGATTCCAGCTTTTTTACAGATCTCGACCAGCTCTTTGCCGTCTAGATTAAGTTCTTTCGCTAATGCGTAGATTCTAACGGGCACCTTCGCCCTCCTTTTATTTTGACCCACCAGACCATGAATTCTCAAATCTGGGGGCAACGCCTTAATGACCTGCTTACATAGACCGTTCTCCTACGGTGAACTCAAATACACACACGGTTGTATTCATGTGTGGTCTACGGTGATTCCTATTAGTCGTCCTGCTCCGTTCCATAATCCGACGCATCTTCGCCGGCACCATCCGTGTCGGATTCTTCATCCACCGGTTCAGAATCACTTTGTGTTTCGTCTCCGACTTCAGGTTCCTGAGCTTCAGCAGCTTCTTTTGCTGGAGCCTCCTCCTGAACTGCGTCCTCTGCTGCAGCTGTATCCGTCGCAACTTCTTCCACAGAGTCAGCCTCAGCGTCAACAGCTTCTTCGCTCGCCTCTTCTTCTGCGATGACCTCTTCTGCTGTATCTACTTGAACGGCTTGGCTCACTTCAGCTTCTTCCTCGGAAGCCTCATCAGCTACGGATTCAACAGTCTCAGCTTCGCCAGCTTCCTGTGCTTCAACCTCAGGTTCAGCTTCTTCTTCAGCTTCTTCTTCAGCTTCTTGGGCTTCTTCAGGTGTAGCTTCGGTTGTTTTCGCAGTTTCAACATCTTCGGTAGCCGGCTGAGCTTCCTCAGTAGGAGCATCCGCACCAGCATCACTATCAGGTGCGGTGATGCCAGCGGCTTCTGCAGCTGCAGCTTGTGCGGCTGCCAGTGCAGCTTCGGCTTTACGACGATCACGTTCTTCTTTCGCAGCAACTTCGGCTTCTTCAGCGAATTTCTCAGCTTGTTCTACGATATGATCAACTTGCTCAGCGGTTAGCTCACCGATTTCCATCAGGTCATCGGGTTCGATCACGCTTAGATCGTCATACGACAGGTATCCGAATTCAACAAGCGCTTGTGCCAATTCTTCGTTCATACCATCGATTTGCATGAAGCCCATGACGGCACGTTCGATTGATTCCCCGAGTTCATCCTCGGTCATTATTTCGATATCCCAGCCACATAGCTTGCTAGCCAGTCGAACGTTTTGTCCTCGGCGGCCAATTGCGAGTGACAATTGGTCTTCGCTAACAAGTACAATCGCACGGCCGATCATTCGGCACAGCAGAACCTGTTCAACTTCGGCGGGTTGTAGTGCGTTAGGGATCAGTACTTCCGGATCGTCATCCCAACGAACGATATCGATTCTCTCGCCACTTAGTTCATCTACGATGTTTTTGATGCGATTACCACGGACTCCCACGCATGCGCCAACGCAGTCGATTCTTTGATCGCTACTACTCACGGCCACTTTACTGCGGTGTGCCGGTTCACGTGAGATCGCGTTTACGGTAATTACACCGTCTGCTATTTCAGGAATTTCCTGTTCAAAAAGTCGTTGAACAAACTTTGGTCTTGATCGGCTAAGGACAACCTTGATCCGCGTGCCCTGGGATCTGACATCACACACCATCGCACGGATACGTTCGTTACTATGATGTGATTCTCCAGGAATCTGTTCGCTGCGAGGTAGAATTGCCTCTACCGACGGCAACTGCACCGTAACCATCGGACCGTCTACACGATATACGGTTCCTGACACAACATGGTCGAGTAATTCGTTGTATTCGTCCGCCAGTGAGTCGCGTTCCGCTTCTCGAATTTTCTGAATGATGACCTGCTTCGCCATTTGAGCGCCGATACGACCAATCATTTCGACGGAATCAAGTGGTTCTCCTTCCAGTACAACTCCCAATTCACCAGACTCTCGATCGATTGTGACCAGAATATCGGCCTCTTCACCGTATTGTCTGTGCGCAGCTGATGTATAAGCGGCTTCAATCGCCTGGAAGACGATTTCCGTGTCGATATTTTTCTCACGGTGCAGTGAGTCGACGATGCGCAGTATTTCGTTTGGATTCATAAATCGTTTTCCTAGTGGTGCAATGGCGTTCGCATGTGTTGCACACACAAGTCGTTTTTACACTCGATCAAGGCAAAAAGGGGGCAAATACCAATAAAAATGCCGCCGACCTGAGACCGCGGATACATATCTTGTACCCCGCGAACACTCCTGCCGCCGGCCGTTATTCCTAATTGCCGGGATCCCTGTTTGGAGAAGTCGCTAAACTACTCCCGTAACAGTACTTAACAAGGTCCAATTTAGAAAGGATACCTTGTTTTATGGCAAATTGTCAACGCCCTGAAGAAGGCGGAATTTTAGCAAAGTAAGGCATTTTGCCCTAAAAATAGAGCGAAACTAAGATAGAAATCGTGTTAATTGTGACACGTTTCCACAGGTGTATGCCCCTCTATGGGGTGTATTTTCTGATTAACAACGAACTTGCTTGTCCCTGAGGTGTCACGTTTAGATTTATGAAGCACTCGCCAGCGGGTACATCTGCTGTTGAAACGACGTTGATCGGGCAGTTTTCGTGTGTATTTCCAGCATTTAAAGTTGGAAAGAGCGTACCCGATTTCATTGATAGGAGGCTGCAAATCGTCTCGACGGTACCACTACCTGCACCAAGATTACCAAAATAGCTTTTTGCAGCGACGACAGGAATATCAGCGTCTCCAATTACATTTCTAATGCCTTGAGCTTCTTCAGCATCCATCGCTGGCATTCCAATCCCATGGGCATGAATATGACCGAGCTCAGCAGCAGAGATTCCACCCATCGCAAGTGCCTGATTCATAACATTCTCAATAGCTTGTTGAATACCAGGGTTTCCATCTCGACTAAGCACTGTGGAGGATGCGAAGCCAACGATTTCACCCAGAATCTCTACATCGCGTTGCTGGGCAAACTTAAGTCTTTCAATCGTTAGTGATCCGGCCCCTTCACCGATGACCATCCCGGTGGAATCTTGTTGGAATGGACGTGATGCCTCGGCCGGTTGCCACTGATCGTCGGCAACCTTCTCCATGGTGACCACGTGAAGTGTCCGCATGGGGTGGATCCTTGTTCCGGTACTACCGGTGACCATGATATCGGAGTCTCCGCGAGCAATGGTGCTAAACGCTTCTGCGATAGCAAGGTTGGCGGATGCCTCCCGCATTGTCAAAGAATTGCTTGGCCCGCGCAAGTCGTTATAAATCGCGATATGGCTAGCCGGCATGTTTGGCAGATATTTCAACAGCCAGAGCGGATTAACTTTTGGGAGACCACCATCACCCCATTGGTCAAAATCAAAACTGCCGTCGTCGTTGCGTGAATTTAAGACACCTTCACGGTATTCAGCGGGCACGGTCATGATGTAATCAGAACCGAAAACCACACCGATTTGATCCGGATCAAACACATCAGCTGAAAGTCCTGCCGAAGCGATGGCATGTTGTGCGGCGGCCACACCCATTTGGATTTCACGACTCATTAGTCGCTGGCCCTTCTTGATGCTCCGCATCGTCATTTTTTCGAGTTCACCAAAATTACTCATATCGCCGGTGAAATCAACAGCCTCAGCACCAAATTTCATTGGCAGGTGGGTGGTGGGTAGATTCACAAACTCACGTACGCCACTGGTGCCGTTTACTAGTGCAGCCTGCACATCGTCAATCGTGTTTCCGAGCGGACTGATTTGTCCGATGCCAGTTATTACAACCCTTGGTTGTGCCATGCTTCTCTCGCGAGCTGTTGCCCGATTAATCTGGTGTTTCTGATTTATCTTAAGTCGGCTTGTTTAGCCGGTGAATTTACCTACCACGATCGATGCGTTATGTCCTCCGAACCCAAAGCTGTTGCTCATTGCAAAGTTGATTTCGCGATCGACGGGTGTATTGGGTGTATAGTTCAGGTCACATTCAGGGTCCTGATTATCGAGATTAATCGTTGGTGGGATCGTGCTACTTTCAATTGCCTTACACGTCACGACTAATTCGATTCCGCCGCTGGCACCAAGTGAGTGTCCGAGTGAGCTTTTCGTGCTTGAGACATTGAGTCCTGCAGCAGCACTGCCGTATACAGATTTAATCGCCTGAGTTTCCGCTTTATCGCCAAGTGGCGTACTTGTGCCGTGTGCGTTTACGTAATCCACCTGATCGGGATTTATATTTGCGTCATTCAATGCACCGCTCATAGCTTGAGAAGCTCCCAACCCAGCCGGGTCAGGTTGTGTAATGTGTCCGGCATCACCGCTGGCTCCAAAGCCCATGACTTCACAGTAGATCTTTGCTCCACGTGCTTTCGCATGTTCCAATTCTTCGAAGATCAGAACACCTGCGCCTTCGCTTAGGACAAACCCATCTCTATCAATATCAAAGGGACGGCTGGCACGAGCAGGCTCATCGTTTCGCATGCTCAGCGCTTTCATGTTTTGAAAGCCGCTCACTCCCATTTGAGTCATGGCAGCTTCAGTACCGCCTGTGACAACAAGATCGCAGACACCCGCCTGAACACATTGAAACGCGTTTCCCATGGCGTTATTAGCGCTTGCACAAGCTGTGGCAACGGAATAGTTAATTCCTCGTAGGCCATAGCGAATGGAAATGTTTCCACCGGCCGCGTTTAGCATGAGTTTAGGAATCGTTAATGCGGAAACCCGATCCGGGCCTTTATAAAGCAAACGCTCGACCTGATTTTCAATTTCGGTGAGCCCCCCGATTCCGGAACCGAGAATGACACCGCACCTTCGAACATCCTCTGAATCGAATTCAATTCCAGAGTCTTCTACCGCACGAATTCCAGCAACCAGCCCGAATTGGGAAAAGCGATCCAACCGCTTTGCTTCTTTATTGCTGATATCCGCAGAGGGATCCCAGTTATAAACATCGCCGCCAATCTTGACCTTAAATCGGTCACGATCGACGATCTCCAGTTCATGGATTCCGCTTTCACCGGCAAGCAAGCGTTGAAACAGGTCATTTACGTCCTGACTTAGCGACGTAACAACCCCCAAGCCGGTGATAACTACACGACGGCCCATATCTAAACTCAATTCAAAAGGTAACTAAACTTGTTGTTCGATGAAGTCAATTGCAGCACCGACGGTTTGAATCTGCTCAGCATCAGCATCTTCGATTTTGATCGAAAATTGCTCTTCAAGGTCCATCATGAGTTCTACGGTATCCAGCGAATCAGCTTGAAGATCCGTTACAAAAGATGAATCACGGGTAATGGAAGCTTGATCCACGTCCAGATTATCTGCGACGATGGCGATGACTTTTTCTTCTATAGACACCAAAACTCTCCTTGTCGTTAATCTCTCTCTATGTTGTGCAAAACAAAGTGATTTCACACCAACACAGTATTATCCTGCTTAAGAGCACCAAGATAAAAAAACTCGATGCAAACGGTCAACCCAGTTTGCATCTCAAAATTCTACCACTCGTGAAGTTTCTTACTACCCAGTGTGCGTCCGCATTTTAAATAGTGGCAGCCAACATAGGAAAAAGAGCCTCAATTGTGTACGTTTTTAGGCAGTCATTCCGCCATCAACTGCCAAAGTTTGTCCGGTAATATAGGCTGCCGCATCGCTTGCCAGGAACAATACGCAATTTGCGACATCAATCGGTTGTCCGAGTTTTCGAGCCGGGATGTTTTGTTTTGCCGCATCAATAATGGCCTCGCCCAGGACGGCGGTCATTTCTGTTTCAATAAAACCAGGGGCGATACAGTTCACGGTGACACCTCTGCGGGCGAGTTCACAGCTCAAGCTTTTACTCATACCGATTAATCCTGCTTTGGAAGCGGAGTAATTCGTTTGACCAGCATTTCCTTTAATGCCCGATACGCTGGACATGTTGATGATTCGCCCGGTTCTGGCTCGCATCATGTATCTGGAGCAGGCTCGTGCAAACAAAAACGCACCGCGTAGATTTGTTGTAATCACGGCATCCCAGTCATCATCTTCCATGGCTGGCATTAGCGTGTCACGCGTGATGCCAGCGTTGTTTACCAGAATATCAATGTTGTCATATTTTTCTTTTGCACCGTCGACAACAGATTCAACGCTTTCACGATCCGACACATCACAGCTTATTGCTTCAGCTGTTCCACCGGCTTCTGTGATTTCATTAACCGTTTCGTTTAATTTCTCGGCGTTTCGGGCAACGCAAATTACCGTTGCACCGCTTCGCCCCAACTCGACGGCACACACCCGACCGATACCCTGTGAGGCGCCGGTAACGATCGCTATTTTTCCTGATAAGTCAACACTTAAGGAACTCATGTCAATTTTCCTGACGATTCTGATTAAGAATACTTGTTTTGAATAATGAGGTTAGACAACTACAGGTTAACGCATTTGCTGGTAAATATTCCAATGCATATGCTAGCCTGTGACGTTTTCAAATGGAGTCTTACGTGCGATTCGTTTCATTAGCCCACGCAGAACTCCGCCTGGTCCTATTTCGAAAAAGTGATCGCAACCATCCGCAAGTAAACGGCGAATGGTGTCTTCCCATAACACTGGTGACACAACTTGTTTCGCAAGCAACTCCCGAATTTCTTCAGGGTCGGTATGGGTATCCGCGTCGACGTTGGAAATGAGGTCAATTTTTGGCGACGAAATAGTTGCTTCACCCAAAGCAGCCTCAAGTTTTTCTACAGCCGACTGCATGATGGAAGTATGAAATGCACCGGCTACAGTAAGCGGAATGGTTCTCATCGCACCTGCTTCCAAAGCTGCTTCGGCAATTCGGTCACACGCCGACTGGCTTCCGGATACGACGAGGTTTCCCGGGCACAGCAAGTTGGCTAGCTGCAGTACTTCGCCTTCCTCGCGACAGTCATCACATAATTGCTCTACTTGCGCCACCTCCAGCCCAAGAATGCTGACCATGCCGCTTTCAGCCTGTTCTGCAGCAGCTTGCATTGCCAAGCCACGCTGCTGAACTACTTTTAATGCATCTTCGAACGTCATCACACCGGCAAAGACTAGTGCGGTATATTCTCCAAGGCTCAGTCCAGCTGTTGCACTACAGTTTTCCACCACGTCGGGCTGCTGTTCTTTCAAGACTTCAAGTGCTGCGAGACTATGAACAAAAATTGCTGGTTGACTGTAGTTGGTGGCGTTGAGTGTGTCGGCAGGGCCTTCAAAGCAAATCGTCTTAAGATCATAACCGAGTATCTGATTTGCCTGGTCAAACAATGCTGAAGCAGCTTGTGACTGTGCTACCAGTTCTTTGCCCATTCCTACTTTCTGGGCACCCTGACCGGGAAACAGAAATGCTGTTTTTGCCATTGAAAATCTTCCTGGTTAATTGGGAGGTACTGAGCGATGGTTTGGCTCGCGCTTGCTAATTAATTGGGCAAGTATTGAAGATCGTCTAAATTGATCTAACCATTGAGGCAAACGCAGCGCATTTTAGGAAATGGTCTACTGAATTTGATATGGCAGGACAGGGCACGCAGTGCGGAAGTCCAGCTACGCCGCGACTACCGGTTGCCGTCATTGAATTACTTGCAAAAAGGAATGACGCTTCCAATTGGCAGCATTAACCAGCAAGTCCCGGATCTTTCTCCGGATAGCTTAGCCCACTATATTTATGGCAAATCGGACATACGACATGTGTCGGAATTCGATGACCGCAACTAGGGCAGTCGTGCAGTTGACGTGCAGACTTTGCATCATGTGCACGCCGCTTACCGCTTCGTGAATTTGAGTGTTTTCGCTTTGGTACAGCCATGACTTGTTCAACCTCTGGTCGAATACCTTCAACACATCAAAGACGACAGAAATTACATGTGTCGATGTGTTGATCCAAGGTGTAAACAGCTAATCCTAAAACCACTTTAAATAGCTGTCAACGCACTGATTCGCGATTTAAAACAGCTCTTTCTGATTATCACCGGTATTCCCAGTGATCGGGATGTCCATATGAGTAGATGCCTGTAGCGTGGCCGATCTTCCCCGGGGTGTTCGAATTAACAATTCGCTACGCAGCAGAAAAGGCTCAACTTCATCGGTGAGCGTATCGGCACTGGTATTCATCGTATGAGCGATCGATTCAATTCCGGCAGGTCCGCCACCGAATACTCTCAGTAACGTCTCCAGATACCTGCGATCCTGCTTATCGAGTCCCAAGGTGTCGATATCCCACATGGCAAGTGCTTTGTTGGCAATTTCGAGACTGATATGCCCGTCAGATTTACTGGTCGCATAATCCCGAACACATTTCAGGCGATTGTTGGCAATCCGTGGTGTGCTTCGGCTTCGGCGTGCAATTTCCATAGCCGCGTCGTCATCAATACTCACCTGTAGTTTGCTAGCGTTGCGTAATACGATTTCTGAGAGTTCATCATCAGAGTAGAAATCTAGATGTTCTCTTAGCTGAAACCGATCACGCAGCGGAGCACTTAGCATTCCGGCACGTGTTGTTGCGCCGATCAACGTAAATGGTTGTAACGTCATGTTGATAGTACGGGCGTTGATTCCCTCGCCGAGTACCAAATCGATTCTGAAATCTTCCATGGCCGTATAAAGGTATTCCTCCACCGCGGCCGGAATCCGGTGAATCTCATCTATGAATAATACCGAGTTAGTTTGCAGATTAGTCAGGTAGGGAATGAGATCCTTCGGAGCCTTGAGCGCTGCTCCACTGGACATTTCAACCGGCACCCCCAATTCCCGGGGGATGCATATCGCAAATGTCGTCTTGCCAAGCCCCGGTGGCCCGTCAAATAGAATATGCCCAAGTGGTTCCTCACGTTTGCCCGCCGCATCAACCGCAATGCTCAACCGTTCAAATACTTCGCGCTGACCAACCATGTCCGCCATGCGCTGTGGGCGAAGTGTTCGATCATCGTCATCCGCCATGTCTGACGGCCCAAGTATTTTTTCTCGATTCATCTGTTCGTTAAATCGTGTATACCGTTGTGCAAGCGTTTGATACGCCCGACTATCTTACACACTTTGACAGTTTTTCGTGACAGCTTACTGGTTTGAGTAGTAGATTGCCTGAATCATGGCTTCCACGTCGTCAAACGCTTCTCCGTTGGCAACTAGGTTTTCAATCAGTTGCCGTGCATGCAACTCAGAATGTCCGAGCGAAACAAGCACCTGAAACGTCTCCTCAACAATATTGCCGGCGACTTGACCTCCTTGTTCAGCTTGTTCGGTGGTGGCGAGCAATGCAAATTTTGGCATCTTTGTGCGCAGGTTTGCGATGATTAGCTCCCCGGTTTTGGCTCCGATCCCCGGAAGTGTTGAAAGTGCTTTCTTGTCTTGCTGTTCAATCATTGTGGCAATGTCTTTTACCGGTCGTACCATGGCCCTTAGCGCTTTTTTCGGACCGACTCCTCCGACGCTGCAAAATAACTCAAAGAACTCCCGTTCCGCTTCAGATGTGAACCCGACCATTTTGGGATTCATACGACCCTGCGGATTTCCTTCGATATACAACAACGTATACAGGCTGACAGATTCGTTAACTGATGTTTGAAGCTTCCGGCGTACAAAGTCCGGGACCATGATTTCACAATGGATCGGTCCAATCGCTAATGTGACTTTTTCTTCTCCTACTGCGGATATGACTCCCGTTATCGACGTAATCACCGAATAAGTGCTCCTGTTGTATGGGGAAGTTACGTATTAAGTCACGCTGGTTTGGCGGCTAAAAAAACAGTGACACATAGCAATGGCCAATGCATCTGCCACATCAGGCGGATCAGGGGGTGCAGGTAAACCAAACTCATGTGCGACGGATAATTGCATTTGTTTTTTTGAGGCGCGGCCGTTGCCCGTTAACATTCGTTTTACTTGGGTTGAGGCATAGTGATATACAGGAATCTCCGCCTTGGCTGCAGCAAGACAGATAATACCCCGCGCATGCCCCATAAGAATGGCGGTACGCGGCCGTTGGTAATGGGAGTAAAGCTCCTCAAGTGCCATGAGCTGAGGAGCATGCTGTTTTATTACATCCTCGAGGCCATCGTAGAGACGACCGACACGTTTACTTATGTCACCTCTAGCACCACCACGGACAACGCCAGCTTCCACGATCTGAAGGTCGCGGCCGCGCATATCAATGACTCCGTATCCGGTGACGTTTAATCCCGGATCAACGCCAAGTACACGAATTGTGTCGTGCTTAGAATCCAAAACGGTTTAAACCTCCTGTTACCTGACCGCTTGGTGATCTTATGGATCACTTGATATCCCAATGATCATTCGATGCGCCAATTAGATCCTTCTTTACCATCTTCGATCGTGATGCCTATTTCAGCCAGTTGATCACGGATGAAGTCCGCGGTTTCGTAATCCTTGTTTTCACGGCTGCGTGTTCTAAGTTTTATGACCAGCTGCATAATGGAATCGAGAAGTGCGTCATCAGCGCCACTTGCTTGTTGCGGCCTTGTGACAAAGAGCCCAAGAAGCTGTCCGAGTTCACGAATCGTGGTTGCAGCTCGTGTGACTTGCAATACATCATCATTTGACCGACTGCTAGAGTCTTCCAGATTTTGTTGATCGATGAATCGATTGATGGCGCGTGCCAGATCAAAGATGTCACTGATTGCACCACCGGTGTTAAAGTCGTCATCCATCTTCGACAGAAAACCACTTCGCAAGTTTGCAACTTCTTTTAACAACTCGCCGGGTTGGTCGTCCAATTCGCCTATCTCGCGACTGGTAATCAATGGCTGGTCATATACTGACTCACCACTAATTCGTTCGACGCGTTCAAAAAGGCGTGCAAAGGTATCCAATGCAGACCCTGCTTCCTCGATCCCCTCTTCGCTAAAGACGATCGTGCTTCGATAATGTGTTCTCAGCAGAAAAAATCGGATGCGTTCTCCGCCTTGTCGCTCGATAAGCTCTGCAAGCCCGCCAGCGCCTTTACTTCGGCTGATTTTCGTATCGACTGTTGCCTGATTATCATCCAGTTCCCGATCACTTCGACCACCTACCTTTCCGGCAGATGACTCAGCACGCATAAGACCATTATGCATCCAGTACTTAACCATCGGTATGTCATGACAGCAGTTACTCTGGGCTCGCTCGTTCTCATGATGAGGAAACACCAGATCCAGCCCGCCGCCGTGAATATCAAATGACCTGCCCAAAATGCGTCTACTCATGGCAGAACATTCAATGTGCCATCCGGGACGTCCGTTTCCCCACGGGCTTTCCCATGATGGTTCGCCGTCTCGTGCAGACTTCCATAACGCAAAATCGCTTGGATGGCGTTTGCGATTGGCCGCGTCACCACCTTCTCCCTGTTGATCGTGTACACTGCGGTTACTTAATTCACCGTAGTCAGGATCAGATGTGACGTCGAAAAACACATCGCCATCGCTGTCGTATGCGTGTCCCTTTTCAATCAGTTCCGAGACGAAACTGATAATTTCATCGATATTGTCAGTGGCCTTGGGCATTTCATCGATTTGATTAACGCCAAGTAGTCCCAGATTCTTTAAGTAATCAGCGGTCATTTCTTCTGCGACCGCTTCCATGGTAATTCCACGCAACTGACTTTCAGCAATTAACTTGTCGTCGACATCTGTGATGTTGACGACTAATGTCACGTCAAAACCGTTGTACTCTAAGTAACGTTTGATCGTGTCAAAGATCACTGGACCCACCATGTGCCCGATATGACTAGGTTTGTAAACCGTTGGGCCGCAGAGGTAGATTCCAACTTTGCCCGGTTCTACGGGCTCAAAATCTTCCTTGGTTTTTGTCAGCGTGTTGTAAACTCGGATCGTCATTTGCAGGATGCTTTGGAAGTTATCGATGCGTTAGACGGCGATTGTAGTTTATTCGCTCGGAATCCGGTATGTCAGACGATGTGAAGGGCAACGTCAGATAACCGACATTACATACCAGATGTCAGCAGAGCGACACATCGAGCTGTGATGGCTTCACCTTTGCCAACGGCACCAACCGACTCACCTGTTTTGCCTTTTATAAATACCTGCTCAACCTTGATGTTGAGAATCCCGGAGATCCGGTTTCGTATTGCACTGCGATGCTTGCTGATATTCGGCTTCTCTGCAGATACAACACAGTCGAGATTAACGATTTCAAATCCGGCCTCACGCACTCTTGCTGCTGCAATTGTCAACATTTCCGCCGAGTCGCGATTTTCATTCTCACTCGATGTATTTGGAAACAACTCTCCAATATCACCAAGCGCCGAGGCACCAAGGATTGCATCGGTAATGGCATGCAGTATCACATCGGCATCGGAGTGCCCAATCAGGTGGATTTCTGAATCAATCGATATGCCACCCAGGGTGATAGGGCCACCGGGTGCTACCCGATGGGTGTCGTGCCCAAATCCAACTCTCATATGATTTCTTTCGCGACTGGAAGCGGTGTTCTTTGGTTAATTCATAATACATGTCAAAACAGCATAGTCGTAGATAGGAATAGATAAGAGCAGATGGCAAGCTTGGAAGTGTCTGCGATCGCTCACTATTGGCGAGCGTCTTCTGCTTACCATATAGTCCTTGCTGATAAGCGACGATCAGCTGGCTACCACGTAAAACAGTAAGCAGAACAGTAAGTATGCTTGTTAAGTACGGCTGCCGACTATTACCACCCGCGGGCGAGCAATCTATAATCTTTCCTATGTCCATCATTCAAATCAAAGATCTGGTAAAGACCTATCGGGTGTATCAGAAGAAAGAAGGCCTTGCCGCATCACTCAAGGGCCTTGTGAAGCGTGAATACAAGGATGTGAATGCGGTTGCAGGTATCGACCTGGAAGTGGAACAGGGCGAGTTTGTTGCTTTCTTGGGTCCAAATGGTGCTGGGAAGACAACAACGCTCAAACTGCTCTCTGGTGTAATTCATCCGACTTCCGGATCGGCTCAAGTAATGGGTTACACACCGTGGAAGCGTGACAACAGGTATCGTCGTCGCTTCGCGTTGGTCATGGGGCAGAAAAATCAGCTTTGGTGGGATCTTCCAGCACAGGAGTCCTTTCGGCTTCACCAGCAGATTTACCGGATTCCGCCACAGCAATTCGACGAGACGCTGGCCGAAATATCTGACTTGCTGGATATCACCAGACTTCTAAAACAACCCGTTCGGGAATTGTCACTTGGTGAGCGCATGAAAATGGAGCTTACCGCTGCACTTTTGCATTCGCCGGATGTTTTGTTTCTGGATGAGCCCACCATTGGGTTGGATGTTGTTGCACAACACAATATCCAGCAATTCCTAAAGTTCTATCAGGAGCGGCGCAAAATCACGATTTTGCTGACCAGTCATTACATGAAAGATGTGGCCGCATTGTGCAAGCGCGTTGTCATCATTGCGCAAGGACAGATACAGTACGACGGATCGCTCGAGGGAATTGTTGATCAGACAACCAGCCACAAGTTGGTGAGCTTGTTGCTTGATGAAAATGAAATCCGCACCGAGGAATTTTCAAAGTACGGCACAGTAGAGTCAATCGAATTACCGCGCGTCGTGTTACGCGTTGCACGCGAGGACGTGGCTAAAACGCTCAACGCGATTTTAGATAATCACACGATTCACGATGTGACCGTGGAAGACCCCCCGCTTGAGGAGGTCATCGCGGAGATGTTCTCTAAAGTCGACCCCAGTATCCAACGAGCTACCGATGAAGATATTGCAGCAAGCGCCGATCATGCAGGCACGGAGAGTGATGCATGACAGCCCACGTCGTGAAGTGGTGGACGATTCTTCGAATTTCTCTTGAAGAGCGATTTGTATACCGCGGAGACTTTGCGCTTGGTACTCTGATGCGGTTTCTGCCAATCATCACTCAGATTTTCTTGTGGACAGCCGTCTTCGCAGCGGTTGAACAAGCGAGTACCCAGTCAGGGGCTCAAGCAAGCGAAGGCGCGGCGGAACAGTCGGCCGCCGGTAGCGCGACCACGGTAGCTGGTTATTCACTGTCAGCCATGATAGCCTATTACCTGTTAACAATGATGAGCCGAGCGTTTTCCAGTATGCCGGGGTTGGCTTCAGGTATTGCACTGCAAGTGCGAAATGGTGAAATCAAAAAATTCCTGATTCAACCGGTCGATATGATTGGCTTTCTCCTGTTAACAAGGATGGCACATAAGCTGGCCTACTACACCATCGCCATCCTGCCATTTGCGTTTGTCTTCTATTTGTGTCGTGGGTACTTTGAGCTTGGCTGGCCGGACATGCAGCGGTTGGTTGTCTATGTGTGCAGTTTGTTGTTGGCATTTGTGCTGGGTTTTTTTCTTGAAGCCAGTATTGGGTTAATCTCATTTTGGTTTTTGGAAGTGAGTTCATTACTTTTTGTTTACAACCTGTTAACATTTTTTCTTTCCGGCCACATGTTCCCACTCGATCTGTTACCGGATATCGCGCAGCAAGTGGTCACTTATCTGCCATTGCATTATCTGGCATATTTTCCAGCGGCTGTGTTTCTTGAAAAAATCCCGGCAAACGAAATGTGGATTGGATTGGGTGTTCAGGCATTGTGGGTATTGGCCTTTATCGGCTTATCCCGTGTCATGCTAAATCGCGGCCTTCATCGCTATAGTGGGTTTGGGGGTTAACGAGTATGCAACCGCGTCCTTCCTACCGCAGCGTCTTCCTGACATTCGCACGAAACAGCCTGGTGCGCGACATGACATTTCGCACCAATTTTATTATTCAGTGCGTAAGCTCGATTTCCTGGACGGTGATGAACATAGGCTTCTACATCATCATTTTTCAGCACACGAATATGATCGGCGAAGAAGGTGGCTGGAAACAGTATGAGTTCTTTGTCTTCCTCGCAACGACATGGTTCATAAACAGCATCGTGCAGACGTTTTTCATGCCCAACGCTCAGGAATTCAGTGAGCTAATTCGTACAGGTAATCTCGACTTTGCCTTGTTAAAGCCGATCGATACTCAATTCCTGATTTCCTTTCAGAAGATGGATTGGGCATCGCTTTCAAATTTTGTGATGGCTGTGGCGTTGCTTGTATACAGCCTGATCAATTTGACATCTCAGCCGGAAAACCCACTAACGTTGCATTGGTCGATGTTCTTGCTTTATCCGTTTTTCATATTCTGCGGTGTGATGATCATGTACAGCATCATGGTCGCTCTAGCGTCGACGAGCATTTGGCTTGGCAGAAACCAGACTCTGTATAATTGTTGGTTTTACATCACCAATTTCTCACGCTACCCGATGGAGATTTATCAGCGTGGATGGGGCTGGGCACTATGGGGTGCATTCACGTTTGTGATTCCAGTGCTGGTTGTGGTCAATATACCGGCCCGCATCATGGCACAACCTTTGAGGCCGGTCGGTCATCAATGGTATTGGCCCTTCATTGCGCTAGCTGCGACTCTAATAAGCGTGTTAAGTTCGCGATTCGTTTTCAAAAAAGCACTCGGAGCATACAGGAGTGCCAGTAGTTAATGTCCGATCCATCGCAAAATCCAACGCCACAACAAGCACAGTCAGTTGTGGAAATGGCATCCGATTCCGACTCGGTTGTGCCCGGTACGTTTAAGAGCTGGTGTCAGTTATTCAGGATTTCGAATGTTTTTACTGCCTTTGCAGATATCCTGATGGGCTATTCGGTTGCTGCTGGCGTTATCGAAGCTAGTGATACCATCCCGATCCTATGCATGCTTTTGGCATCAGGCATGTTGTATTCAGCGGGTATGGTGCTAAATGATGTATTTGATTTTGGTGTGGATAAGGTGGAACGGCCTAGCCGGCCACTGCCATCTGGCGCGGTGTCACCAGGGCAAGCGCGTGCTGTCGGTTTTATTTTGTTATTAGTAGGTATTGGCCTGACGACCACACCATCCTTACTTGAGGATGGGCAGTTTTTCTCCCGCTCATTAGTGATTGGTGCGATTACCGCCATTTGCATTATTGCCTATGACGGGGTTCTAAAGAAAACACCACTGGCTCCATTTGCGATGGGAAGCTGTCGGGTATTCAATGTGTTGCTTGGCATGACACTGGCACCTGCTGCATTGGAATCGGTGCTGGGCGGATTCAGCCAGGGACAGTTATGGGTAGCCATCGGCATGGGGACATATGTTACCGGAATCACTTGGTTTGCAAGG
The DNA here is from genome assembly GCA_022451045.1 of Pirellulales bacterium. Classification (GTDB taxonomy): domain Bacteria; phylum Planctomycetota; class Planctomycetia; order Pirellulales; family Pirellulaceae; genus UBA11883. The sequence continues at coordinate 21,173 of JAKUOW010000038.1, forward strand.
ACGGAGTCACGAACAAGTAACCGAGGTATGCTCAGTTTTGGCGCTGCCTTAATGATGTTGGGGATCATGATGCTACCCTATGGAGTGTATGTGAGTACGGAGCTCCCCAATTCTGTCATGACAAAAAACACGACGGTGATCTGGATGCTGTTTGGGTCAATTGCAGGAACGATTCTCTACCGCTGTGTAAATGCGATTACAGATCCATCTCCTCGTAATGTCCAGATTGCAATCATTCATTGCCTAAGGTCTCTCATCGTGATCAATGCGAGTGTGATTTTGACGGTAGGGATTCCTGTGCTTGGCGTGGTATGTGTGCTTATGATGATTCCAATGCTCATCCTGGGTAAATGGATACGGGGAACTTAACGGATTGCTGTATCGCGACTGATGTTCCAAATTGCTGACTTAGATATAACCCGATTGGCAGATAAATTGACATGAAATCAACAGTCATCCTTACAATTCCCGGCTTGCGACCTTCCGATGTGGATCGAATGCCACGCTTAAAGCAATTGATGTCACACGGTAGTCAGCTGTCTTTAACGACCAGTTTTCCCGCAGTCACATGGCCCGCACAAGCAAATCTACTAACGGGAAAACTCCCGAATGAACATGGAGTAGTTGCGAACGGATTTTATTGGCGCGAGTCGCAGGAAGTCGAAATGTGGACAGCTTGGAATGAGAAAATCCAGGCGCCGCAGATCTGGGATATTCTCCATGAAATGGATGCCCCGCAAACGAGCATGGCGTGGTTTCCAATGCTAAGTAAAGGCAGCGGGGCGGACTGGATCTGTATGCCGGCACCGATCCACAACCCGGACGGATCGGAATCGCTGTGGTGTTACACCAAACCCGTGGAATTTTACGGTGAACTTCTTGAGTCGCTTGAGCATTTTCCACTGAAGCACTTCTGGGGTCCTCTAGCCAATATCAAGTCAACCGCTTGGATTGCCCAGTCGGCGGGGATGGCTCATGCGAAATTCCAACCAAAGTGCAGTTATATCTATTTACCGCATCTGGACTATGCGGCTCAAAAACTCGGTCCTGATAGTGATTTGGCACTTCAGGCGGTCATTGAATTAGATGAGGTGATTGGAAATCTGGCAGATTCGATCAACGCGTCTTCCGAGGAGACGATTGCCTGGATTGCATTAAGTGAATATGTGATCACCGAGGTGGATCATGTAACCTATCCAAATCGATTGCTTCGCGACGCTGGCTTATTGCGTATTAAGCAACTTGAAGATGGCGAGCATTTGGATTTTCAGCAGAGCGATGCATGGGCTTTGGTCGATCATCAGTTTTCGCATGTCTTTGTGAAAGATGGTGATCCGCAATTAGCGGAGAAGGTTTCCGATTTATTCAGAGGTCGAGAGGGTTTTGAGCAGGTACTTGTGGGACCGGAGCGGGCTCAGCTCTCCATGGATCATGAAAGGTCAGGTGACGTGATTCTGATATCACCTGTAAACAGTTGGCAAGCCTATTACTGGTGGCTGGATGACACGAATGCACCGGGATTCGCACCTACAGTTGATATTCACCGGAAGCCCGGATATGACCCCGTTGAATTGCATTTTGACATGCAGACGATGTCGACTCCGTTAGATGCAACCCTGATTAAAGGCAGTCATGGTGCTCCGGTACGGGATGTAACGCAGCGCGGCACGATTCTTTGTAGCGACCCGGATTTGCTAGGCGATGATGGCCTGCGGGATGTAGATCTGCTGGGCAAGCTTATCGGCGGCTAGTCATTCTATTTACTCGCTTTCGAGGCCCTGCGTCGCTGCGCTCCTTCGGACCACGCTACCATGTATCCCGCCTAGTGGCCGTCATGCTGTAGCGTTGGGCGGCAAGTAGTTCCCAACCGCACTATATTCAAAGAGCCTGTGGCGATGATGGAAAGCCTCGTGGCACGCGTCATTTTGTGAGGTTAAGATATGGGAATACCTAATCAGGAAATAAGTGAAACTATGAGTATTCCAATGACTTCCGGCGAAGTGCTGGATCGTGAGTATCTGGAAATCAGAGCTAAGATCCTCCAACTTGCTGCATCGTTTGATCGTCTTGATCGTGCTGACGGCGATGTGTCGTCTGATGACCGCAGCGATTTGATCAGTAAGGGTCTCGAGATTCTGCAATCATCTGACAATAACCGCGCTGAGCAAATACAACTTTTATTTTCTCGAGAATTCGAAGATGCCTGGAGAGAGCAATTCGGTATCTAGAGTTTCTGACCACCACATCAAGCATAAAAGCTTGCACGACAAATTCGATAACCGGCAATAAATCCTATGTACTATTTTGATCCCCATATCCACATGGTCTCTCGTACGACCGACGACTATGAAAGACTTGCCCGGATGGGATGTGTAGGCATGAGTGAGCCAGCGTTCTGGGCTGGGTTCGATCGCGGTAGTGTAGAGAGCTTTAGAGACTATTTTCGCCAACTCACTGATTTCGAATGCAAGCGTGCTGCACAGTATGGGATCCAGCATTACACGTGGCTGTGTATTAATGCTAAGGAAGCGGAAAACGTCGAGCTTTCCCGCGAAGTCATTGCAATGATTCCGGAGTTTCTCGATAGCCCAAACGTGTTAGGCATTGGTGAAATTGGCTTAAATAAAAACACCAAAAATGAAAGTATCATTTTCATGGAGCATGTGGACCTGGCGGTCAAATACGACCAGCAAATCCTGATTCACACACCACACCTGGAAGACAAGTACCAGGGCACGCGAATGATCCTGGATATGTTAACAAGTGATTCACGTATTGATCCCTCACGCGTCCTTGTTGATCACGTAGAAGAACATACTGCTCGTGAAGTACTGGATCGTGGCTTCTGGGCTGGTATGACACTTTATCCCGTTTCCAAATGTACGCCTCAGCGTGCAGTCGACATTATTGAAATGTGTGGAGCCGAACGGCTTTGCGTGAATTCAGCAGGTGACTGGGGCCCGAGTAAGCCAACTGCGGTGCCGGACCTCATAATGGAAATGCGCCATCGTGGTCATCCAGAAAGCTTTATTAAGAAAGTCGTCTACGATAACCCGATCGAGTTTTTCAGCCAAAGTCAGAACTTCTCGTTCACTCCGCCTGAAGAACGCTAAGGCCAACGGCTCAGGGTTAATGATCTATCGCGACCAGCTGCTCGCAGGCAACGACGTCATTGCAGTTATAGGCTAGAAGCTTTTTGCATTTGCAATTGTCGAAATGTGGGAAGTTAGCCCCAGCAACTCGTTACAGCAATTAGCCAAAGCAATTAAGCTACTACTAAAATGCTCCGCCGGATTCGCTACGACGTGGTGGGATTCGCTGGTTTCGCTTGTCTTCTTCCTGTAGTTTAGGTTCAACAAGCGGTCGGTCCTTTTGATAATCGATACCAGAACCTGAACGCAGGTCGACTGAGAACGCTTCGAGTTTAACACCAGCGTAATTAAGCAGTGAATTGACCGTAATCTGCTCGATATCCTGAGTTTGGATACGCTGCATGAATTGATTGAACACGTCCGGAGCTTGGTTTTGCAATATGCTCAGATCTCCAAGGACTGCGTAACGTGTATCAACGGTAAACTGACCTTTGGCAATGATCTCAGCACCTTCGGTTGTGGAATCCACGCTTAGCTCAGCATCAACTTTGCCACCTGCAGCATGAATCAAGTTGATTACTTTTTGCCGGTCACCGGACTCGTCGCCATCTAGATCGTAGAAACCAATCAGTGCGAAGTGTACCGGGCGACCCTTGAACCATGTCGGTGAGTGTACTTGATCACCATCTACGATTGGATTGCGTAGGTAATCTTCCACGATGCGACCTTCGGCACGATGTGGTCCCATGATCTTGGTGATTTCGATACGTCCTTTAATGTCGTTAGGGCTACGCATCACACCGATTTCTTCATGATCGTAAACGGCGAACGTTGTCAGCGGGCGCAGTCCATCCGCTGATCCCAAGTCTAGCCATACCGTGTTGGATGCCTGATGAACCTGTGTGATTCGACCATCGGGAATCTCGAATCGCTCAGACTTGGGTGTCTCACGAAGTTTCTTTTCAGCCAACTCGTTGGTGAGTTCCTTGGTTACGGCAACGGCCTGTGTCGCAGTTTGATTTGCATCGGAAACTTGTTGCTGTAACCCATCGAGGCTTGTCTTGTATGTGGTCATACCGGACTGGAACGTCTGTTGTGCGGCTGTACGACCATCGTTATAAGCCTTGGTCTCATCCTGAATCGCTTGAAGCACATTTGTGTCGAGCTGAGCTAACTGTGTCTTGGTTTGCATCCAGTCAGCTGATTCAGCCTTTGCCAGATCGGTCTCGGTAGATTCTTTGGCTGCCTTCTCTGTGTTGTATCGCAGTGTTCGATCCTGAACCTGTGCCATCAAGGCATCTGGAATGGTCAGATAATTCACAGCATTGGCGTCGCCGACAATGGCTTTCCATTGGTCGACACGATTATTGAATTCGGTAATGATCGCTTCGCCTTCTGTTCGGCTTGCGGCAGGTAGGCTCTGTGCTATTTCGTCGAGCTGTTGTTCGGTTAACTGGCTTTGGCCGATCGTGAGTTTTGCACAATTTGCAAGGTACTCAAAACTCTTGGCTTTATTCTCTTCTGCCGTTTTTGCTGCCGTAAGATTATCAATAGTTGTGTCTTTTTGAGCATTGCTGCTGTAGAACATGTAACATGTTACAGCCAGTCCGATAATGATGAATGAACATAGAACCAGGCTGATCATCATGCCAACGGATTCATTCTTGCGTGCCATTTTTAGCTCTCCACAGGTTTTTAGCTCATTGATTCTTTGCCACTTATCGTGTGATTAACAAGTGGAAACTCAAAAAGCGCATTTGCACACCGGTTGCGTGCTATTCCTTGAATTCTATCGACTTGCGCAACCAATGTATGCGAAATACCTTGGCGTGCCGCTATTTTTTTAATAATCGCTACGACCGGATTATCTTTACATTAAGTCTGTTTGGGGCGTAAACGAGACATTTGGTGCAGTTAAATATGACGTCTTCCGACTCTTCGGATGCTTGTCGGCTCGATAGCAAGAGACTCTGAAGGTGTTAGAATGGTCGCACATGTAATAGCGACCAATCGAGGACATGACAGACAAGGCAATGCCATGAGTGATCGGCAACCACTACTCAGTGGATTTAACGAGCCCGAAGAAGACAACAAGCAACCGGAAGAAAAACAACCGGAAGCTGCAGCCGAAACACATGATGAATCCGCTAAGACTGATGGCTTTGGTGATTCTGCTGAAACCAGAAAATCCCAAGAACCGGCTACTGAGAAGCTAGAGCCTGTTGAAAGCCTTTCTGGTCGGCGTGTGTATGTAATTGATGCATTCTCGCTGATTTACCAACTGTATTTTGCCATGCCAAATCTGACTGGCCCGCAAGGGCAACCCGTTGGTGCCTTACAGGGATTTGTGCGTGACATGCTTGATCTGATGTCTCGGCGAGAAGCGAGCGAGCAATGGAAACAGCCAACCGATATTATTGTGGCGTTTGACGCACCAGGTGATGTTTTGAGCCCATTAAGCAAATGCTCGATGCGATGGCGATCCCACGTTTGGAACTGGTAGGTTACGAAGCGGATGACATCATGGCAACTGTGGCCACTCAAGTCGATCAGATGGGTGGTGAGTGCTTTATCGTGACAAGTGATAAGGACTGTAGACAGCTTATTACTGACCACGTTTGTATGTACAACATTCGCAAGGACCAATACTACGTTGCCGAAAATCTGTTGGACGAT
>JAKUOW010000380.1 GCA_022451045.1 Pirellulales bacterium
GGTTACTGCGTTAGGCTTTGATCCAAATCTAATGAAGCTTGATATCAATGCGGATGCGATGGAACGCAACGCTGATGGCCTGCAAATCACCATAAAAGAAACACGGATAGCGCACTTGGAACCGCCTAAATACAGCCCGAGCGGCATCATGCCTCCTTCAGTGGGCTCACTCTCCGCCCGTGGTTTACCAAAAGGAAATTATGAAGTGCTTATCGACAATGTGGTCGTGGCGACAGGGAATGCCAAACAATTGTCTGGTGGCGTGGATTTATTGGGAAACTATGACCCGGAATTATCGAGCCAAATTCGATATCAAATTGTGGATAAGAATTTGATGTTTTTCCATCGACATCGACCACAAAACGAAACGTATTTATTTTTGTTCCGCAAGCATGAACAAGGCAATAACGCCGTTGAAGTTGAGCAGTTTGAACCGTTAATAGAGGCGGCCGACCAACGTTTAGCAAAATTGACGGAACCAACCGAGCGAACCTTAACGATTCGGATCGCCAAATAGGAATCCGAGTAAAGAAGAACATCTATCCGATTTTGGACATTCGACAAAATGAAAACGATTCAAATAGTATTGCTACTGTTACTCGTAATATGCAATGCGGCGACCGCTCAGAGAGACCTCAAGGACATTCCAGATCCAGACCCATTACGGGAACTCGAGACGTTCGTTGTCCCTGACGGTTTTGAAGTGAATCTTTATGCGGCCGATCCGCAAATTGCTAAGCCAATTCAAATGAACTTTGATGAACAAGGTCGACTTTGGATCGCAAGCAGTGAAGTTTATCCACACATAAAGCCGGGGCAGAAAGCAACGGATAAAATACTCGTCGTCGAGGATCGAGATCGGGACGGCGTTGCAGATAAAACGAGTGTATTTGTGGATGGGCTGTTGATTCCGACTGGCGTCGTACCTGGCGACGGTGGGTGTTACGTTGCAAACAGCACAGACTTAATTCATTTTGCGGACCTTAACGGAGACCTGAAAGCGGATCGGCAGAATGTAGTGTTATCTGGCTTTGGAACAGAGGATACACACCATCTTCTGCATACGCTTCGCTGGGGACACGACGGCGCTCTCTATATGAATCAGTCGATATACATTCACTCCCACGTTGAAACACCGTACGGGGTCAAGCGACTACGGGGAGGTGGTATTTGGCAGTTCCGGCCGGAAAGCATGCAGCTCAATATTCTCTGTGAAGGCTTCGTGAATCCTTGGGGTCACCATTTCGACCGTTGGGGGCAACACTTCGCAACGGACGGTGCTTACGGAGAGGGGATTAATTACGTCTTTCCCGGCGCAGAATACGTCACCAAACCCGGCCTGATTCGTCGCGTTTCAGGATTAAACCCTGGAAGTCCGAAACATTGCGGCCTTGAAATTATTAGCGGTAGGCATATTCCAGAATCTTGGCAAGGTAGTATGGTCACCAATGATTTTCGTGCGCACCGTGTTTGCCGATTCGTGGGCAACGAAAGTGGTAGTGGCTATGCTTCTACCCAAGAGGAAGAGTTGATAAAGACAACACACGTGGCATTCCGTCCTATTGATGTGAAAATGGGCCCAGATGGTGCCATATATATTGCTGACTGGTACAACCCAATTATCCAACATGGGGAAGTTGATTTTCGTGATGAGCGACGTGATCATTTACACGGACGGATTTGGCGTATCTCCGCGAAAAATCGGCCATTAGCGCCAAGATATGACATCAATAAGATGTCAATAACTGAGCTTTTTGATCTGTTACTTGCTCCAGAGGAATGGTTGCGATTACATGCTAAGCTAGCTCTCAAAAAGCGTAATGCGGATGATGTTGAGTCACGCCTGAATTCCTGGCTGAAAAAACAGCTTGGTGATGCTTCTAATGAACATAAGAATGAGTGCCTCTTGGAGGCGATGTTCGTGTTGCAGTGCATCGATCGTATAGACGAAGAGGTAGTTTCAGCCGCAATTAACAGCGACGACCACCGTTTGCGAGCTAGAGCAGTCCTGGTGATTTCCGAAAACCGCCAAAACCTTAGCGGATACCGGCGGTTAATTGATCAGGCAGTGGGCGACGAGCATGAAAGAGTTCGATTAGAGGCAGTGCGGGCGTTGGGACAGGATAACGATCTCGCGGCTGTGGCATCG
>JAKUOW010000381.1 GCA_022451045.1 Pirellulales bacterium
CGGCAGGGAATAGTTCAGCGGAGCTGACTAGGAGGATAATAGTAGGGGACCTTATTATAGATCCTATTCGTATAAAGATTTACAATACTAATCCTTTCTCATTTGAATTTAATAGCATAAAAGAAAAATCCTATGCTATCGAATTTTCAACTGATTTAAGGGAGTGGAAACAAATAAATGTTATCAAAGGGACGGGAGCGATTGTTCGTTTCGAGGATGAAAGAGACCAAGTATTTTTGCAGATTTACTTTCGGGTAAGAATCATCGAATAGGTTGAATATTAAGAGAGCACTCTGTTTGGTGAAATCTACATTCCCTTAATTCGGTGAAGGAAAACTTCTAAGTAAGACTTATGCTAATGACTGGGTTAGGAATTACATCGAATTGTTATTTTTCACCATCCTCTCTCATAATCTCAGCGACAGACCAAAATCATTAACATATTCACTGAAACTTTGTGAGATTCATTGAGAAAATGGAAATCAGTGGGATTTGCACTGTCGCAGCTACTTATTCATTGTAGTTTTGAGTGTGTAGAGGGTTCGATTCCCTTCACCCGCTCCACTTCACTTTTTTGTTTGTACAGTGCACGGATGCCCCTTCGATCTTCACGAACACGTTAACCGGAAACGGCTGCAACATGAATTCCTCCGAGTTTAGGGTACACGAGAATGAAACGGGGATCGCTCGACTGCTGGCCACTTGGGGAAGATGAAATACGCAGTCTACATCGGTCTGTTGCTGGCCAGCGCACCTGTGTCGGTCAGCGCAGAGCGATTGCCATTCGAGCTTGTCCAAACTTCTGCGGATAGAGACTCCCTGGCCCCCAACCTTTGTGCGTTCGGAAACCACTTTGCCCTTAGCTGGATTGAGCGCGGTCGAGACGACACCGCACAGGTTCAGTTTGCGAGCTGGAACGGCAACGGTTTCGACAAAAAAATACCGGTCGCGGAGTCCAAACAAATGTTCTCCAACTGGGCCGACATACCAACCTTCATCGAGGCACCAACCGGTGATCTTTATGCCCACTGGCTGGATCGTATTGACGACAAACCACACGCATACGGCATCCGGGTAGAGCGCTCTGCCAACCGGGGTAAAAAATGGAACTCACTTGGCTGGCTACATACCGACACGAGTGAAACGGAACACGGGTACGCTTCACTGGTTCCCGATGGCAACCACGTACGCGCCTTCTGGCTGGATGGCCGTTTGATGACCAAACCAACCGGTAAGATGACGTTGCGCACGGCGATCCTGGACGGAGACCAGATCAGGGATGAACGCATGCTCGATGACAACGTATGCACCTGCTGCCCCACCTCTGCTGTTCCGCTCACAGCCGGCCCAATCGTGGTTTATCGTGACCGCTCACTGCGGGAGATTCGTGATATCAGTTTCATTCTCCGGACCGAAAACAAGTGGGCCGAACCCGCGACTCTGAAAAAAGACAACTGGCTAATGCCCGGCTGCCCGGTTAATGGAGCCAGCATCGCCACGAACGGCGACCTTGTTGCGATCAGCCGATTCACCGTGCGCCACAAAAAGGCTCAGGTGATTCTCCGGTTATACGATGGCGGATCGATGCAATCCGGAAAAGATGTCGTTCTCGATGAAAACACCCCCATCGGGCGTTGCTCAACCGTTTGCACCAAGAATTCAACATACACCGTCTGGATCGGCTTTGAAAAAAAACAGGCCGTACTGCGATTGGCGGAAGTTTCCGCCACCGGAAAGATCATGAGTATACGCACACTTTCCCGGGTTAATGGAAACAGATCCAGCGGCATGCCTCGCACCATCCTAAGTGACGGTTATTTATGGGTGACCTGGACGGATTCAAATCGAATCCGCTTGGGCCGAATAAAAGTCAATTAGCAGGCCGTCCTTCCGGGGATCAGTCCACCCACCTAACGCCCTTCAGCGAGTGGCGCAACTTGGCCAAGCGCTTGGTTATGGAAATATCGTTGACTCTAACGATGATAAAGGTCACTCTCCACCCCCCAAAACCGTGGAAAATCAATCCGGCATTCGCCGGAAGACGGGCAAAACTTGAACGACATTTTCATTAGCTACGCGCACATCGACAATGAGGCGCTGACCGAGGAGGACAAGGGCTGGCTCT
>JAKUOW010000382.1 GCA_022451045.1 Pirellulales bacterium
TGTACGGATTAACAACCCTATTTTTTCACTCAACGGCGCACCACCAAAGAACCAGGAAGAAGTTGAAAAGCACAAGGTTGAATCACTCGCATCCGTTCTGATGCAACACAACAAAACCCTCTTTGAATCGCTCGAATTCGGTGTGCATCCCGGCAATTCTGAAATTGACACCGATTCGTTTGTCGTTCGAACCCCCTTAACGATTGAGATCCAGCTGAGCGTCGAATTACAAAACACACTTTCCGGCAAACAGCTTTTGATCCCGTGTGAAGTGGATAAGACACTATCACCGAATGCAAGTATCTTCATCCGGCACTCTCGTAATACGGCGCCAACAGAACATTTCAAAAAAGACGTCGTACATTTGATTCATGCGGACAGCAAAACGGCTGAGCAACTCGCTAAAACCAGCGTTGAATTTTGCAATGCGTTTCCAAACCGCTTTTTCTATGTGGATAACCAACGTGGCCTCGCCGCCGGATTCCATTTAGTCGAAGGTTTTTTTCGCGATGACAAACCGCTTTTCGACAAAGTTCTAACTGACGAGGAGAGGGTGCAAATCAGCGAACTATGGAAAGAGCTTGATTTCGTTACGCAAAGCGTCGAGACGCTATTACGTGGATTCGTTTGGTTTGAACGTTCGGAACGTCATGTACTTCATGACAAACGTTTTGACTTTTTACGATCGGAAGATCCTGAATTAGTTCACGACCCATTGTTGAACAAATTTGAAATGGAATACCTCGACCACTTAGGCGTCAAACTGAAAGAGGATTCCCTCGAGCCCATTGAAGTCACTGATAACTACAAAATGATCCATGGCTTTTTTGAGGATGTGAGACACGGACTGGCCACGCATGAGCAACTAATTCTCATCGCTGAAAAAAGAGCCCTTGCCGATCTGGAACAATTCGCGCAACGTGCATACCGTCGACCCATAAACGAGATCGATAGAAACTCACTACATACACTCTACAAACACCTACGCCAAGATGGGACGGGCGTGGAGGCATCTCTACGTGCCGTATTAATCGGCATCCTCATGTCGCCAGACTTTTGCTATCAGATAAACGACATGCAGAAGGGCAAAGGTGTGTACGATATTTCAGCAGTCAACCTTGCCAGTCGCTTAAGTTTCTTTCTTTGGTCAACAATACCAGATGCCCCATTGTTGGATGCCGTGGAAAACGGGAAACTCGCAACCAAAGATGGTCTGTTAACGCAAACTCAGCGAATGTTAATGCACCCACACATCGAGAACTTTGCTCGCGAATTCTTCGGGCAATGGCTACGTTATCGTGACTATTTGCAAAAGGACACCATCAATGCCGAGGCCTTCGGCGGCTATGACGAAGACTTGCGACGGGCAATTTTTGAAGAACCGGTTAAGCTGCTTACTCATTTGATTCAACGTGATCGTCCCATTACCGAATTGCTCACTAGCGATGTGACCTTCGTGAACGACGTATTGGCACGTCATTATGGCGGCGTGATTGATAAGAAATACAAACAAGTATTTTCCAATCCAGTTGGAGACGGCATTCCCCTTAATAAGTGGCGAATGGTTTCGGGGATATCGGAAGACGGAAGACAAGGACTCATGTCCATGGCAATCGTGCTGACCAAAAACTCCAAAGGAGAGCGTACGAGTCCGGTGAAACGCGGATTCTGGATCGCACATCACCTGTTGGGCCAGCATTTCCCACCACCGCCGGCAGATGTTCCAGAACTGCCTGAATCGGAAAAAGATGCATCAGGCAGCATTCGCACACTTATGGCCGAGCATACCACTAATCCAAAATGCGCAATGTGCCATAAGCACTTTGATCTCCTCGGCTTGGTGTTGGAACACTTCGACCCTGTCGGCCGTGTCCGTACACACGACTTGGCAGGCCGCTCAATCGACAACATTGTCACCACGGATGCAGGAGAGACACTAGATAGCACATCATCAATGGTGGATTTCCTTCTTAAACACCGCCAAGACGACTTTATTGAAACGTTCTGTCGTAAGTTTCTCGGTTACGCTCTTGGCCGTTCTGTGATACTATCCGACGAGCCGTTATTAGATGAGATGAAGTTCAAATTATCTCAAAACGACTATCGCTTTT
>JAKUOW010000383.1 GCA_022451045.1 Pirellulales bacterium
TACAACGCAAGTGCACATTCGCGGTAGCTTCCTTGATAAAGGGGATGAAGTCATATCTGCCACACCAGCTGTACTACCCAAAATGCCGATCGATGCAGATGGCTCGTCTCGGTTAGATTTGGCTAAATGGTTGGTCAGTGACCACAACCCTCTAACCGCAAGGGTCATCGTGAACAGAATCTGGCAGCAGCATTTTGGACGTGGGATCGTTGTGACGGATGATGATTTTGGTACGCAGGGTGAACCACCATCACACCCGGAGTTACTTGATTGGCTGGCATTTAGATTTAGAGATTCCGGCTGGAATATGAAAGAAATGCATAGGTTGATCGTGTCATCCGCCACATGGCGTCAATCCTCATTTGCACGTCCGGAACTGAGCGACCGCGATCCATACAATATTTTGTTGGCCAGACAAAACCGACTGCGTGTAGAGGCTGAAATAGTGCGGGACTTGGCACTGTCAGCGTCAGATTTACTGCAACCGAAGATTGGCGGCCCAAGTGTCTATCCCCGTCAGCCGGAGGATTTAATCAAGTTAGGATTTCAAACGAGTCTCAGTTGGCCAGTGAGCCAGGGCGGTGATCAATATCGTCGCGGAATGTATACGTTTTTTCAACGGACGGTTCCCTACCCGATGCTCATTGAATTTGACGCAGCGGACTCCAATGCATCGTGCACCCGACGCGAACGCTCCAACACACCTTTGCAAGCGCTTACTCTTTGGAACGATCCGGTATTCGTGGAGGCATCGCAAGCACTCGGTAAGCGACTACAGGCGGCGAGCGCACGTGCTGGTGCAGGCGATATTGGAAATGTAAATCGAAAAATAGCGTTGGCATTTGAGATTTGCTTGTCACGGTCTCCCACGAGCCGTGAGACAGAGATTCTCCGCAATCTATATATACAGAGGTTGGGTGAGAGTGACGAAAGCGGTGCTTGCTTTGCCGTTGCCAGAGCGATCATGAATCTTGACGAGTTCATTACGAGAGAGTGATAAATGAATGAACAATTGATTCGCCGACAGTTCTTTGCCAGCTCAGCTAGCGGGATCGGTTCACTAGCATTGGGTTCTTTGCTTAGCAAAGACGGATTGCTTGCTGATGAACCAAGTCCTTTGGCGGCAAGTGCACCACATTTTGCACCAAAAGCTAAGCGGTGTATCTTTATTTTTCTGGCAGGCGCTCCCAGCCAGCTTGATATGCTGGATCCGAAGCCGGAACTGGTTAAGCGGCACGGCGAAACACTTCCAGAATCGGTTTCCGAAGGAGTGCGGCTGGCATTTACTGACGCCAAGACGGCAAAACTAAAAGGTAGTCCGCGAACGTTTAAACGGTACGGTGAATGCGGCACGGAATTCTCAGATCGCTTACCACATATTGCCAGTTGTGCGGATGATATCGCGGTGGTGCGGTCGATGCACACCGATGAGTTTAATCATCATCCAGCCCAATTGGTGATGAACTGTGGTGTGGGAAGATTAGGCAGACCAAGTGTTGGATCGTGGATTACCTACGGGCTTGGAACGGAAACTGAGAACCTGCCCGGTTATGTAGTGTTGTCCGCAGGTACAGGTGCCAGTGGTGGTACATCCAATTGGAGCAGTGGCTTCTTGCCGTCGACTTATCGTGGAGTCGTCTTTCGCAGCCAGGGTGATCCGGTTCTAAACTTGCGACGTCCCAAAGGACTATCGAGAGACAATCAGCAGGAGAGTCTGAAAGCGATTCGCTTACTGAACGAGCAAAGACAGAGCCTCACCGGCGATTCGGAAATTGCGAATCGAATTGCCTCATATGAACTTGCTTTTAGGATGCAGGCAGCCGCGCCTGAACTTCTGGATCTGTCAAAAGAGAGTCAAACAACCCTCGATAGTTATGGCCTCGAACGAGAGGAGCCAGCAAACAACAAGTTCCGTGGCTATACCGGTAATGCTCACGCGACGATGAGTCGTAATTGTCTATTGGCAAGACGCATGATCGAGCGTGGTGTGCGATTTGTAAACTTGTACCACGCGTCATGGGATCATCACGATGGATTGGACAAGGACCTAAAGTACAACTGCAGCGTGATTGATCAGCCAATTGGCGCTTTGCTAAAGGACTTAAAGCA
>JAKUOW010000384.1 GCA_022451045.1 Pirellulales bacterium
TGTCCGCAGGAAATAGAGCGTATTGGTTCATGTGTTGGGGCCGTGCCCGATGTTAATGGCTATCAAACGGCAGTGATTTGGGAGAGGGCGTACGGAGCAACCATAGAGGATATTGCAGGAAATCGTTGGATCGATTTTACATCCACCGCCGTCATGGCAAATACAGGGCATGGCGATGAGCGGATAAGAAGGGCAATAGTGACCTATGCGGAAAATGGCTTGCTCGCGCAGTTTAGCTTTAATTCACGTATTCGATTCGAGCTGATCGAAAGGCTATTGGAAATCACTCCACCGCAATTGGACAGTGTTTATCTCTGGACGACTGGCTCAGAAACGGTTGAATCCTGCTACCGTGCTATGATGGAGGCCTATGTGCAAAGAAAAGGGACGAACAATGGAGTCGTCTTAAGTGTTGCAGGCGACTACCACGGTTGCACGTTGGGTGCGCACGAGTTATCTGGGCTGAGTTCCCGAAAAGAGTGGCGAGCCGACAGTTCAGTACAAATCGATCGCCTTCCATTCCCCAAAGATGACGAACGGACTGACAAGGAATGGAGAGAATATCTGATAACAGCACTTGCGGAGCGAGGTGTTGACAGGGAGTCGGTTTCCGGAGTATTGCTCGAGACGTTTCAGGGTTGGGGAGCTCGCATGTTACCGATAGGTTATGTGCATGCAATACGCTGGCTAGCGACCGAATGCGGTTTTCCACTAGCATTTGATGAAGTTCAGACTGGCTTCGGCAGGACAGGCCGGCTATTTGGCCACGAACATTATGATGTGGAAGCGGACATGATTTGTCTGGGAAAGGGCCTTTCTTCTACTTTGCCGATCGCCGCACTCGTAGGACGACGTGAATTTGTAGATACATTGCCAGCTGGAGAGGTAACAACAACTCATGCGGGTCACCCTTTGTCATGTGCTGCAGCGCTGGCGAATTTGGATGTTTTGATTGCACACGATCTGGTCTCAGAAGCAGAACGACTAGGAGAGATCTGCGATGCTAAGCTCAGTGAAGTTGCGACGGACTTCGTTGGCTGTGTGTCAATGGTCAGTGGGGCCGGTTTGTTGTGGGCTATTCATTTCCAAGAAAATATAAGAGGTATCAACGGTCATGAGTTTGCGCGGCGAGTGGTAAATGAATGTGTTCTTCGTGGGGTGATGCTTTTCCATGTCAATAAACATACGGTGAAGATTTGTCCGCCGCTTGTGATCGAGAAAAATGCTTTGTGTGAAGGGATTCAGGTGATCCGCGAGGTTATTCAGGATCTTTTGCAAGGCTTGTAGTGTTGTTAGCGGCGGGTAGTAGCTTGATGAAGCCTATTGCGAGAATGATTCCAATAATATTCGCCGCAAAATCGGACAACTCCGTTATACGCCCGAATAGAGGTTGAGCGAATTCCAGAGTCGTCGAATACGTGGTTGTAAAGAGTAATGCTATTGACGTTGAGCTGTCCGTGGAAAGCGTAAATAACACCGTGAAAAGACCCCATGCCGTTGCGTGATATATATAGTCGGGTAACGTCTCGTGCACGGAGTTCTTTAAACTCTCGTCGCCATCTGGGAGAAAGAAGAAAGGATCGGGTGCGAGCAGGAGGTAGCTCAAAAGCACGAGATACGGAATGAATAAGTACCAAAAACGTGCTCTTCTATTCATTGTTGGTTTTCGTGCGGTGCACAGGTTGAAAAGACATTCGAGCTTCGTTACCTTGTTCAAAATAGGCACTAGTTGTAGCTGACCTACCACGCGTACACCGGAACATGCAAACCGTGATGTAGCCGGTATTCAATACCTGACGTCTAGTGTCGATGATAGTCGAATACAACGTCCAAAGTCGACAGCGTTAAATCGAAGGCTGAGGTTGACTGGGCGCAAACGGAAAGAAGTCTATAGGGGTGGAATGAATGTCGAATGACGTAATGATTGAGGCGAATGGCCTCAGCAAATACTACCGCATGTTTGCGGCCACCGAGGATGTAAGCTTTACAGTACCGAAGGGGCAAGTCTGTGCATTTTTAGGGCCAAATGGAGCTGGTAAAAGTACAATGATGAACAT
>JAKUOW010000385.1 GCA_022451045.1 Pirellulales bacterium
AGAGATGGCGAGATTGCCGATGTTGGTAACGTGAGTCCTAATCAGTTTTCGTTGTCATTCGCAACTGTAGCCACTCAGTCAGGCAGCCCTATTCTGGAAAAAACCGGAAGAGTCGTTGGAATCTACAATCACCGACTTGGATTGGAAAACAGCAATCCAACCGGTATCGACGCCAATCAAATGGCCAAAGTTCTTGGTTCCGCTGCTGAATCTGTTCGTATTCAAGATGTGAGCGCAACATTTGGAGAATTCGTGGCACCAAACCCATAACGATTCTCATATAGCTAATTGTGGATGCAAGCAACGCAGTTTGTCTTTGATCACTTGGCCGGAACTACCCACTGCCCGTTGCTGTAGACGCAATGTGCCGGATTAAACTCTGTTGCTCCTTCAATCGTATAAGAACGCGCCGGAAAGATATTCCGCGTCGATAAAAGTGTTGCCCAATCGGATTTCTTAGTCAGAATTTTCTCTTCAGACGTTGCTTGTTGGCGCAGCCATCCCTCAAAAGCAACTAATGCAACTTCCGATTCGAATGACACCTGCTTAACGCCGGGCTTCGTTCTCTCTGTTATATCACTCAACGATATTCTGACCCCTGAATTCTTTATTGATGCAGCTAAGAATTCCATCGCGGCGGGATTTAGATTGGCTGGGCGACCAATACGTATCTGCGCAATCTGATCCGCAACAAACAAAAACTGTGCTGTGCGTTTGCTGTTGTTTTGTGCTGTTACGGGGTTACCGCTTTTATCAATTGACCGCAAAATCGCTTTAAAACGATTTGTCTCATCTACAGTTCGACCACGAAATGCTAAGTACCTAAAACTCTGTACGGACAAGTTTTCTGTATCCAGGTAAGCAGCAATGAGAAACAGACGTACCACTAAGTCATGAACTTCAGGGTCGATAACTTTTGCTTCGAGTCTGGATGCCAAGTCCAAATACGCCCTTGGATTACTAGGATCCAATTGCTCTAAATCGGCGATGTTAATTGCATCCAATACCTGCACGTCGGGATCTGTTAATGAAAAAGATCGCCGCTCTCTCGACCCATCTGTGTTTACCTGATCAACTACCAAGATCGATTTTGACCGAGACACTTCATAGCCCCTCACCTCCGTGCGTCCATTGTCGATAACCACAATCACTGCCGTAGCATCATCTATCAGGCATGTCAGCAATAAGCCTAGACACGTCAGTATTATTGTCGTGCTGTTTTTCATAATTCTAACTCACCAACCATAACCCTAATCATCCACATCTCAAGCACGCTGTGTTCTACAAAGTAAAGCTGCTCTTCGATGGAATTCGACGTCCGTAATTTCAATTCAAGACGACGTATACGTGCATCAATAAGGTCCTTTAATATGGGTTCCATAACCGCAATGGAGTAACCGAGACACCGTGCAACACCTCGCACATTGAGAACATATAATTCGATATCACTTTCAGCAGATTCACGAGCTAATTCGAGTGCTCCAAGCTCACTATTAACTTCATCAATCTGGGGCTGCATACTAAACTCTCGGCTCACAATTACCTGGGCAACCTGATTCATCTTGAGACCGGGTTGCTGTCCGGAACCTGCTGCCAATCTGAGAACATCCATATATCGATTGCACAACAAGTCAGTGGCATCTTCAATGAAATCTGCTTTTGAAGTATTCATTCCACGTCTCAGATCCTGTAACCCATCGGATGCCATGGTTAAAAGTGCTGACTTCGCTGCAAGACACCAGTCGCTTGGCTCAGACTCG
>JAKUOW010000386.1 GCA_022451045.1 Pirellulales bacterium
GGATACGCGTCGGGCTGTTTTCTCCACGTTCAAATTCATTGCGAACGACGGTCATTTCAGATTCGAGATCTTCACCCTTGATATAACTGTTGATCATTCGATCTGCTTCTAGGTGGATTGCAGCTTCGAGGTTTTCATCACTCGCTGGCATTGTTTCGTAGTAATTTGTTCTGTCAAACCATGTTGTCCCGTTAAACGAAGCTCCTTTTTCCGTGAGCAATTTCGGGATGTTTGGATGGGTAGGTGTGCCTTTGAATACCATATGCTCAAGCAGATGCGCCATACCCGTTTCACCGTAACCTTCATGGCGTGAACCCACAAAAACGGTGAGATTGACCGTTACGGTTGGCCGTGATTCGTCCGGATAAAGAAGGATTTGTAAACCGTTATCGAGTTCGTATTGAGTGATACCCTCAACTGTAGCCCCTTTGGCAATTTCAGCTGCTGTTGTAGCGTGTGCATTCCAAAGCAGGGCAATCAGAGCCAGGATCCAAATGACGGAACTTAACGAGGTGCTACGGTTAGGTTGATTTCTAAACACAGTCATTTTCCTTTGTTACTCGACACGTTTTTAGAACGGGACACGTGCCGTTAGATAGCAAAAACTAACTCTAAAGCACTCGTTCATGCTGTTAGCCTACCACGTCATTACACCGTTCGTAAACGAGTTTGAGCACTAGAATCGCATATGGCTTAACACAGCGAATCAAGGTTTCAGATAGATACGGTTTGCATTCCACTTGAGTTGCTTGGCAACGGCTCGTGTGAACGTCAGTTTGCCGTTTTCAAAATCAGGCAGCGCCAGTCGAGATTTGTGTCCGGCGGCAGCGATTACCTCGTCGAAACTCACAAATCGACTGGCGATTAGTACTGGCGGGCCGTCGTCGTAATCTTCAGGTAACTGTGAAATGCGAATATGATCGGGTGCTTCAAAGAGTCCGGCGTAGATCACTACTCCTGCCATATCATGCATTCCACTGAGGTATATCTTGCTGTTTTGGCAAACATCAAGCCTACGAATTCCTTGCAGGCCTCTGCGAACATCAAGAATCTGCATCCCTTCTAGTGACTGTCCGAGCAGATAAAATCGTCGCTTCATTTGTGTTTGATGGAAGCTGTCCTGGTTCCATGCAGTGCGTCCTACTCCGCGTGGAGTGAGGTATGCCCACACAATGTCATCTCTAAGAGCTGCACGTCGGAACTTCTCGAAATCTGGAATATCGCCGATGGAATCTGATGGAATAGTTTCTTCTTTGAGTACATCTGTTTTTCCAAATGACTGTCCATAAAACACGAGGAAGTCATTCCAGTCGGATTCCGTTTGGGCGTGTACCATTGTCAACTCTGCCTGCTCAAGTCCTTTGCGATGCAAAGTGAACAGCCTTAGTTCAATGCCATTCTGGCTCGTGTAGTCATACGCAGTCATTTCTAGATCTTCAACGATTGCGGAGTGTACCTTGCGAACATTCAAGTCGACCGGTATGACAGGCCATGCTCTGAATGACTTCTCAAGAAGTGTGTCTTTTGTACTGGCAGCAAATTTCTTCAGTTCGTCTTCCGTTGACGGTACGTCGGCTGATTCTGCTTGCTGCACGAAGCTATGACTAATCGAGGAGTTTCGCTCTTCGTCGGGGTTACCGTCTTTAAATACTTGCAGTTCACTAGGTTCGAAATATTTGTGGGCAGCTTTTTCAATCAGAGAATCATCATTTTTTAGATAGTGATTGAACCATCGAAATGCATGGACGCGTAATTCCTGAGTGTCTTTATGAGGACCGGAGGTGATGTGTAGCGAGATCTGATCGCTGGCGTCAAGTAAATCATAGACCTGTTTGGTCTTAATAAACGTACGGTAGACACCGTCGAGTGGAAAAATCCCATCATTATCTGTGTTGCTAATCAGTAGCGGCCGAGGTGCTACCAACGCGGCAACCATGGGATAGTCCCATTGGTAGGTGTTTACCATGAACATACAGTCGCAATGTCCTTCGACCGTTCCATC
>JAKUOW010000387.1 GCA_022451045.1 Pirellulales bacterium
CCCGATAATCACGTCACGCTGCTGGGCAACAATCTTGTCATTCCAAAAATCCGCCGCATCGCCACCAAGGCCCGTGATCAGAGCTGCCAACTCGCCCGTAGGCTGCGACCACTGGCTTAAATCCGGGATGAAGCCGGCAAAAACTCCTCCCCAATCAACGCTGCCATTACTAGACATGATCATCACGGCTGCGAAGAATGAGATTACCACAATCGCAACCATGCCTTTCAAAATGAGATCAAACGCTTTCGCAGCCCGGCCTTCTTTATTGTTTAAATAGAGAACAAAACCGGCGGCTAGCAATAGCACCGCGGACACGGCCATTTTTCCGGTCATCGTATCCTCAACCAAATTTGGCATGAGGTTCTTTTCTAATGCCGCAAAGCTCAGACTGAACTGGGGCATACACCACAACATATTGGCTGCACAGGTAGCGACCAACCACCCCCAACCTAGTACCGGGTTTACGTGGTTATTAATCTCCTGAAAAGGTTTTTTGCCCGTCGACAAGGTGACGTGACTAATTGCCGACAGCATAATCACACCCATGACGATCATAATTAACTGCACCCAGAGAAGGTTAGTTCCTGTTAGAACACCTAGAAACAATGCTCCGGACAATGAGCCCCCGCCAAGTGTGATTGCACTTTGCAACCAACCCGGGCCGGAAAGCTTCGTATAGGCCACAAGCGTCGAGCCAAGGCCTTCTTGCTGGGCCTTTACAATCATTTCTCTGTTCTTAGCGACTTGGTCACTCATTATGTTCACTCCGAAGTAGGATATTCAAAATCGAGCGAGTCGATTTTTCTTACTAACTTACTGTTGCTTATAGTCCCTGACTTGCCAAATATCGTTCGGCATCCAGCGCCGCCTGACATCCTGTGCCTGCAGCCGTAATGGCTTGTCGATAGTAATCGTCCGCCACGTCCCCCGCAGCAAACACTCCCTCGACACTTGTATTAGTACGATGTGATTTGGTCCACACGATGTAGCCCTTGTCATTCATTTCCAGTACACCGTTTAAGAATGTAGTATTCGGCGTGTGACCGATGGCAACGAAGAACCCCGTTGCTTCCACTTCCTGCACGGAATCATCCACGGTGCTTTGTAAGCGAGCACCTGTGACACCCGTTTCGTCATCTCCCAAAACTTCCACACACTGTGAGTTCCAGATAATGTCGATCTTCGGATTATCAATGGCTCGCTGGGCCATAATTTTTGAAGCTCGCAACTCATCACGCCGGTGAACCAACATCACCTTCGACGCAAACTTTGCCAGATAATCAGCTTCTTCCACCGCCGAGTCACCACCGCCAATGACGATAACAGGTTTTTCACGGAAACGAGGAAGAGCACCGTCACAGACTGCACAAGCACTGACTCCACGATTCTTATAATTGTCTTCCGATTCCAAACCCAGATAATTGGCTCGAGCTCCGGTAGCAATGATGACCGTATGTGCTTCGACAACATCGCCACTGCGAGCTGTCAGCTTAAAAGGTCGAACATCAAAGTCAACTTCGACTATGTCGTCCGTGATAACACGCGTGCCAAAATTGAGAGCCTGTTGACGCATTAACTCCATCAATTCAGGGCCGCTAACTCCCTCTTTCATATGGGGAGCCATATACTGGCGTCGGGATTTTTCAATCGAGTTATCAAGATATCCTTCCAAGTCACCGGAAGGAAATCCGGGGTAGTTCTCGACTTCCGTGGTAAGTGCTAATTGCCCCAGCGGTAATGTACCTTGTTGTCGGTTTTCCTCTGTTACCGCCCCTTCAAAAACCAGGGGGTTCAGGCTGGCGCGAGATGTATAAATTGCAGATGTCCATCCTGCTGGACCACTGCCAATGATGACAACGTGTTCGGCCAATGTAAGAATCCTTCTGTAGGCTAAAAAACACAAGTGCTGGCAATTCGTCGAGTTGCCTAAGCATCGGTGTGTAAAAAATTATGATTAGGAAGAGCTCATTATAGGAGTTTTCAAGGGTAAGAGTG
>JAKUOW010000388.1 GCA_022451045.1 Pirellulales bacterium
GCAATCCATGTGCTGAGAGCTGTCACCTGTTGCTCGGTTAGTCGGGGACCCTGTGCTGGCATGATGCGATCTTCATCTTGGCCGGTCACGAGTTGAATCAATAAACTGTTCTTTGGATCACCTGCAATGAACACCTTACCGTTATCACCTCCGGACATAAATCCTTCTTCTGTCTCCAGATTGAGTCCGCCTTGGGGATCCTTCCCACTGTGACATTTTACACAGCTGTTTGCGAGAATAGGAACGATGACCTTCCGAAATGAGACTGTCTCGGCATTGGCATGTACACCGCCAATTGTGAAAGCGAATGCCAAAGTGAATAGGGGTAGAAGTGGTGTTGCGTTACGCGTGCGTTGGCGAGTGGTCATTTCGGACTCGATGAAAATGTGATAGCTGCTTGCTCCTAATTATAAGGCGGATCTACGTCATTTGTCGTCGGCCTCGGCAGAGTCATTTAAGTCAGTTGCTGAATTCGATGCTGGATTATTTGGAGCCAATTGCACGGTGAGTTCAACACCGAGAAAAGTTGCCGGTAAGAGCGTGACGACAGCAATCCACATCCAAGTAGGATGTGGAAACGCAATGAGCTGAATCGCAGTGACCGCGAGCATGATGCCGCCTGTCCAAACGCCAGCATTCATTGGATCATCGGTCGTTGCCCAAGCAGCAATGAATCCGCCGGCAAGGCATCCGACATTCCAGGCGATGCATGGAAACACCAATGCACCAAACGGAGCAGACTTCAGATAATCCGAAATGATATCTCTACGCTGTTCTGGTGTTGTGTTTTTATTGCTTAGGCCCTCCGGTGGCGCATACAGGGAGTGGCCCAGTTTTTCAACAAAGGACACAGCTACTCCTGCTGCAATGCAGCCAACAAGGACTGAGAAAAAATGGTTCATATGATTAGCTTGCTTCTGATTTATCTGAAGTTGTTCTCGAGATGCGCTTATGTACTCTGAATTTGATGCGATGCAGCCGGTTTTGTGAATAGAAGTTCTAGCTATTCTTCCCACTCTTCCCAAACTAACCGACTGGGGAAGCCATCAGTTAAGTTCTTGTCTGAGCCATACCGATACTCTTACTGTGGGTCCGTCATCTAAATGCGCTTTATTTAGATTGATTCTCCTAACTAAATCTTCTAAAGGCTATGTGAGTATGGTTCATCACAAGAACGTTTTATTCGTTCTCGATTTAATCATTGGTTTTTTCTTTGTAACGAGTATCGCGGGAAACAGTGCGGTATTACATGCACAAGCATTCACATATCAGATTAATGACCTTGAAAGATTACCGAACATCGATTCAAGAACCCCGCGTCTGAACGCTCCCAAGCCGTTATTGATGGTGCAGCCAATCTCTGTTCAGGATTCACTACAAAACGATATTGGGCCGGAAATTCAAACCGTGTCAAAACTGATGACCACGAGAGTCCGGAGGAATACTAACCGTAAAGCAAAAGCATGGTTTGCAGATCTGGACGTCAAGTATTGGCAAATGAGACGACGCGATTTGGATTATGCTGCATCCAGTTCAAATACCGCGTTAGCAATTGGTGAGGGTACAATTCACGAGCTCGTTTTTGACGCGGACTCTGGATTCCAAGCCTCGATGGGTTACGCAACGGAGGATGGATGGAAGATAGGATTCCGATATACCAATTTTCGCACTGACGAAAATGATAGCCTTATTCGAGCTCCAGGTGAAACCCTGTTTAGCACAAGAAGCCATCCGAAGTTTAATGAAGAGGCGATAACTGCTGATGTTGATAGTCTTTTCGACATGAATGTCTTCGACTTCGAGGTGCGCGGCCCCATCGTTCTAAGCGAGCGAGCCTCACTTAATGTCTTCGGCGGAATTAGATGGGCGGACGTTGATCAAGAATTTAACACTGTCTATGACGGATTTGACTTCGTAAATTGTGAAATCAACAATTTGCACTCTATGGATGCCGTTGGCCTGCGGCATGGTGGAGA
>JAKUOW010000389.1 GCA_022451045.1 Pirellulales bacterium
GTTGAAACGCAAAAATGCCGAGCCGTTTATCTTTTATGAAGGTCCGCCGACCGCAAATGGCATGCCGCATCCGGGGCATTGTCTCACGCGGGCGATAAAGGATCTATTCCCGCGTTATCGCACCATGCGAGGTTACTATTGCGAGCGCAAAGCTGGTTGGGATACTCACGGATTACCCGTAGAGGTGGAAGTCTGTAAAGAACTAGGAATTCACTCTAAAGACGAAATAGAAGACTTTGGTGTTGAACCGTTCATCCAAAAGTGTCAGCAGAGTGTTTGGCGCTATATGCAGGAATGGGAGGAATTGACCCAGCGGCTAGGTTTCTGGTTACATCTGGAAGATGCTTATGTGACGTATCACCAGTCATATGTAGAGAGTGTTTGGTGGTCGCTTAAGGAATTATTCGATCGCGGGCTTTTGTACCGTGGGCATAAAATCGTGTGGTGGTGGGCTCAAGGTGGTACGGCATTAAGTGCTGGTGAAGTAGGGCAGGGCTACCGAGAAGTCGCCGATCCGTCTGTGTTTGTTGAATTTCCGCTGGTTGATCAGCCGGAGACTTCATTGCTAGTTTGGACGACTACTCCTTGGACGTTACCTAGTAACCAATTTGCAGCTGTGAATCCTGAGCTATCTTATGCACTCGTAAAGGACGAAGAAAGCGGAAGGTACTTATACGTTGCAAGGGAGTTGATGGAAACTATTGCTGACAAAGCCAAGAAGGAACTTGTGCTGGTTTCGGAAGTCAGCGGGCGTGAACTAATCGGTAAACGATATTTACCACCGTTCGACTACTTTTACTGTGAACTCGGTGAATCGACGGGACAATTGAAATCCGGTGGTACCGAGCATTTGGCTTGGCGAGTTGTCGAAGCAGATTTTGTTACAACAGATAGCGGAACGGGTATTGTCCACCAGGCTCCTGCCTTTGGTGAAGTCGATTATGAAGTATTGATCGACGAACAGGAGCGATTTGAAGATGGGCAGGGTCCGGACCTTATCTGTGCGGTGGGGCCAGATGGACGATTCACGGAAGTCGCTCCGCAATATCAGGGGCAATGGGTAAAGGATGCAGATAAAGCTATCTCCCGTGAGTTGCGGGATCGTGGTCGATTGTTTCTGCTGGAACAGTATCTGCATGATTATCCGTTTTGTTGGCGAGCGGATGAAGACCCGCTAATTCAGTACCCACGCGAAAGTTGGTTTATTCGCACGACGTCGTATAAGGACGCGATGCTGGAAAATAACCAGCAGATAAACTGGCTGCCTGAACACATTAAAGAGGGGCGATTCGGTAATTTTCTTGAAAGTAATGTTGACTGGGCGTTGTCTCGGGAACGCTTCTGGGGTACGCCATTACCAATTTGGGTCTGTAGTGAAACCGGCCAAATGGAAGCGGTAGGGAACTATGATGAACTGATAGGCAAACCTGACGTGACGGGAACTGAGGTCTGGGAGGCGGCGAAGGCAGCAAATCCGGAGCTCGTTGACGACTTAAAGGTACACAAGCCATATATAGATGCGATTACGTATCAGTCACCGTTTACAGAGTCTGGAAGAATGGAACGCGTTCCGGAGGTCATCGACTGCTGGTACGACAGTGGGGCGATGCCGTTCGCACAATGGGGTTACCCGAAAGAGAATCGAGAGCGATTTGAAAGTTCTTTTCCGGCCGATTTTATCAGTGAAGCAATCGATCAAACACGTGGATG
>JAKUOW010000039.1 GCA_022451045.1 Pirellulales bacterium
CTCGAAGGCAGGAGGCGGTGGTCGGTGGCGGTTCGACGGCAATCTCGCTGCCCTCGGGCCCGACGGCCGTGGCTAGGCTCAGGGCAAAGGTATCGTAGTTGGCACCGATGTCGAGTACGGTTGCGCCTGGTTCGGTTGTATAGAACGGCTTAAAAATCTTGCGTGCGTCACCCTGCACGACTCCCGGCCCGTTATCTTGTACACGAATGTCGACGTGGTTGTCCTGCTGTATCACATCCACTTGTACTTTGATAGGTGAAGATTCTTGATTGCTACTAACACGCAGCGCGTTTTCCACCAGATTGTAAACGGCGTGTGATAGCCAACTTTCATCGCCAAAAATCTTGAAGTCATCACCGTAATATGAACTAGCGACGCAGTCGGGCTTACCATTGAGCGCAACGATGGCTGTCTCAATTGCTGAATGGACGATCTGTTTAGTATCGACAGCATCCCATTGAGGCAGTTGTCGACTGGTGAAGAAGCGTAGCTTGTTCACTTCCATGATGCTATTCCTGCCAACTGATGAATAACGAATATTGAAATGATTCGCGGCGAGTTTTTAATGCAAATCTCGAATCATCGCAATGCCGAATTCACTGAATCACAACAGTCAACGGTGTCACTGGACTAGATTATTAGTAACCAAATCCATCAACCAGCGGTTGCAATCAGCCAGGATATGGGAGAGATGATCTCGTTCATCACGGTAATGCCTAAATGTTGCAGGCAGACCAGCGGTATGGCACAGGCGCATATCATCGCAAAAGCGCTCATGCGAATAATGAATCGCTTTAGAGCTGTGTTGGATCAAAAGTGGTAATTCACGATGATTGATTCCGAGGCTGCAAAGGGCCGTGGAATTCCGTGGCACACCACCGTCAATAGAAATAACACCTGCAAAGCGATGCGGTTGCTGCCACGCGAATTGAATTGCTTTCTCGCCGCCGCTGCCCTGCCCGACCAAGAACACTTTATCCTGGTGCAAGTTGAATTGGTCAAAGGCAGTCGAAATACAACGATCAACTGTTAGGGAATCACTATGAAATCGAGCATGACTTTTGCGTTGAGATTTCTGCAGAGCTTTTTCACGCACAAGATTTGCATCGATCGCAACATAATTGCGCACGCTAAGCAGCGGCATGATTTGCGTTAGCGACTGCCGTATATCTGTGTCGCCGGCTAGCCAAATTAACAGTGGATATGCGTAACGAGGTTCGTGATGAATGGGTCTGAATACACCAGCTTGCGCATGCGCAGGTTGAAGCGAGCTGTGAATGGAAAATGGCATATGACCTCTGGAAAGAAAAGAGATCTATGAGCCAAGCAATTCTGCCATGGTGCTAACCAGGCCCTTGACTGCATCAACACTGTTTTGGAAGGCAGCAGCTTCGGTCTCGTTCAGATTCAATTCGATAATGCGTTCTACACCGTCAGCACCCAGCACGATGGGAACACCAACGTAGTAGCCACCAACACCGTACTCGCTGTCGCAGTATGCAGCACACGGAAGTACACGTTTCTTGTCTTTGATAATTGCTTCGACCATCTGTGCACATGCGGCGGCTGGTGCATAAAAAGCACTGCCGGTTTTCAAGAGTCCGACAATTTCCGCACCGCCCTTGCGTGCCCTATCAACGATTTCATCAAGACGACGGGGGTCGATAAGCTGAGTGATTGGAATACCACCAACACTCGTGCAGCTTGGAAGCGGAACCATCGTATCACCGTGCCCGCCCATTAGAAGAGCCGAAATATCCTCGACGCTTACGCCCAACTCCATGGCGAGAAATGTGCGGTATCGAGCTGTATCCAGAACACCTGCCTGACCTAGTACTCGATTGGGCGGGAATCCGGTCACCTGTTGGCAACGTTGTACCATGGCATCCAGCGGGTTACTTACAACGATTACAATTGCGTTTGGGCTCGTGACTCTAATCTGTTCGGAGACAGCAGTCATGATTTTCGCATTTGTACCAAGGAGATCGTCGCGGCTCATACCGGGTTTTCTTGGAAGACCAGCTGTCACGACAATGACATCACTATCTGCGGCGTCCGCGTAATCACTTGTACCTGTGATCGTCGCATCGAATCCCATCACAGGCGAGGCTTCCATCAGGTCCAGTGCTTTGCCTTTCGGCATGTCACCGGCTTGCGGAATATCCACCAGCACGATGTCTCCCAATTCTGCTGCCGCGCACCAATGAGCGGTCGTAGCTCCAACATTTCCTGCACCGATAATCGTGATCTTTGGGCGTGCCATTTACTTTCTTCTCCAAACAGTCAGCAGATAAGAATTGAAGTTGTCGTTGCACCAGCTGTGCTAGTAACGAGTATCGAGCACTCAGGCGCAACGTCAAGTAGACAGAGGACCGTTTTAGATCAGATGCTAAACGCCCCTGGTTTTTTTCCGGATTCTGTTAGCAACGACCCGAGGTTTTACAACTCTTCTAATTCGGCCAGATGAGCACGGATCGCTTCCGGATCCACCGGTTCATCGGTAGCACCCGGTTGTTCGTACTTGCGTCGAGCGGCACGTACACGGGTAACGGACCGATCTTCCTGCATATTTTTCCAGAGTGACCACCAGAGTCCTCCCAGCAGCAACAGAAACCCGCCAACGCCGACGAGCCCGAGCATTCCAGTTTGCGATTCCAGTGGTGGCAGGATTTCCGGTTCGGCCACAATTAATAGCGGCCCCAATTGCATTCGCTCAATATCTTGTGATGAAGCATAAGAGCTTCGATATGACCAGATTTTGAAAAAGAAGCCTCGGACGCGAATTCGCGGTACCTCGGCAACGCCGACGAGTGGTTGGTTTATCAGTTCCTTCAAATTCTCCGGGACATCGGCAGTGCAGACTTGTATGGGGAACGAATGTTCAAATACCAGCGGCTGGTCATCATCTCTACTGCGCTTTAACTGAATACTGCGGTCGCCAAGTGGCATAAACATATCGATTTGGTAGTAGTGATCGAGTCCGAACCGTTGTTTTACGTCGTAATCGGGCACTTCGACCTTGGTTACTTTGCGCACAGTACCGCTTAGGTGCATCAGATCACCCTGTAACGTGCTGGCATTCCGGATACTTTTTGATACGTCTAAAGGACTCGTGCCTAGTTGTTTCAAGTGTTGGTTGTCCGTTTTTTGAGACATTGCAAGCAATTGATAAAACAATTCACGGTCGGCAGTACCAATCGGCTGACGGTTATAACGTCGCACGTGATCCCACAGTCCCACATCGACACCTAACTCTGACTGATAAATGATTCCCGGGTTGGTAAGTTGTCGTGGATTGACTTGTTTTGGGTGCCACGCGATACGATGTGCTGCAAACAGCAGTGAACGCCCTTCAGCTCGTGGTTCATTTTTAAGTGTTTTGAGGAATAATGCATCGATGCTGCAAGGTTCACTGATGCTGCCAGTTGCATCAAAACCGGGTTGATGACCATCATTTTCTGATTTCATTATCTGAGGCTGCCAACAGAGCGGGATAAACTGCGTTGCAACAAGCACCGGATTTGATAGGTGATCAGGTTCAATCTCGACGATAAAAAAATGATCAAAACGGAGTAGCTCTGCGAGCTCTGGAAGCAAGTTGTATCGATACACCTTCGTTGCTGTCCCAGTGATGCGATAGAAATTGATTCGAGCATCATCAGTGTTATCAAATAATTGCGACTCATCCCACTGCCGACTGGTCCATCTGTGAATATCCTCGAGCGGTAAATCCGGAAATCGGTACATGATGCGCGTTAGCGTATCCATGTCGGCGTCTTCAAGCGGTTCGTTATCAACAAGAAATCGTAGATGGCTATCCGTCACGCCAAATAACTCGAGCATCTGCTTTGCTGTTGTCGTTCCCCGTGCCGGTTTCGGCAGTTTGCGTTTGAGTGATTCCCAGTCGAGATCATCCTGAGCAATTACTGAGATGGAAACGGCTTGAATGATCAAAAAAGTACCAAAACAGACCAGTGTAGACAGCAGCCGTAAGCATACCCGACGAGGATCGTGTTTCTTTGTTGTAAACCGGGATCTAGTCATCAGATTCTTCTTCATCGTTAGCAAGAAGGGTGTTCAGATCGACGTTTCCGGAAATAGAGTCATCGTTCTCCAACTCCTTGAGTGTTGCCGTAGCACTAGGGATAACTTGGTCGGCAGCGATCTCGAGCTTGTCATCTGTTGGAACTAAATTGCGTTGAGCCAGTGTTGCCAGTGACTGTCGACGACTTGTGGTAAAGACGTAGCCACAAACTCCGATGGCGACGATTCCAGCAATTGTAAATACTAACCAGGTTGGAAAATCATCCAAAATCGTTGAGGTCTGTGACTCTTCTGGACTCTTGCCGGTATCGGCAATCCACTTGAAGGTATCAGCAACTATCAGCGGTGCTGTATAAGTGCCCTCGGGAGTCGAATACGCCCAGATTTTGAAGAAGTAGCCAGTCAGTTTGATTTCATCATTTTGATTTAGCAGCAGCGTATCGCCGTTCGGGTCTTTATTTGGCACATTCGGAAAAGAACTAGGTGCCTCAAGACAATAGACGATGACAGGTGAGTCGTCATCTCGAACTCGGATCGTTAGCACATAGAATTCGTCGATTTCAAATGGATTGGCCACAGACGACACCTTGTAAGCTTGACGAACATTTCCTTTAACGGTTAATAATCGTCCTCGTTGAAATTCACGCTGACGATAGAGTTGTGCGAACGACGTTGCACCAAATGACAATCGATCAAGGTTTCCATATTCATTCCGCATGTGCTTTATTTGTTGGTACATCCTGTACCACGCCAGTTCACCACTCCGGCGAAATGACTTGTTGTCTTCAATTCGGCTGACGGCCAGCGCGTCGATAAGTTGCTGAATCTCGCCGGCGATCTCACCTGTCGCCTCACCGGATTGATCAAAAGGGTTTGCGAAGGTTTTCCGAACTTGCTCCGTCCACCACTGTTGTAGATTCGCAGTAGCTTTGAGTAATGCTGCACGTTGAGTCGGGTTAAACGGTGATGGTTCGGTTGTAGCTCCAAGCAGCGTGTTTGAATGAAATTGGCGATATTTCTCATCCATCGCTTCGAAGAGACTATGCCATTGTTCTTTCAGTGTGTCCTTTACAGGATTTCCTACCGTCAGGTCGTCTAAGAGAGCTAGAAACTCAAGTGCACCTGCACCTTCCAGATCATCCAGGATGTTACCCCAGAGTTCTTTACGCAACTGGATCGTCATCTGTTGTTCCGGTAGTAAATCATCCAGATGCAGTTGTCCGAACTGCCTCAGCTGATTTTCACGGTCAGTGAATGACTGTGGAGCTCGGTTTTGATCTGCATCGTTTTCTGATAACCCAATGTCATCCAGATTAAGAGCATTCATCAACCAAACAAGAGCTGCCATTAATAAGAACACGCCGAGCAGTAAGCGATACTGAGTACGTCGCGCAAAGTAGTCCGGTGGGTTCCTCAGGTTGCGATCACTTTCGTCTTTATGCAATGCCATTGTTCTTGGTGGAGGTCTTGTCGCGTCTTAAAAATGCCAACAGATTGTATCTCCCCATCTGTCCACAGAATAGCAGATAAATTAGTAGCAGATTCTGTTCAACCTGGTGCGATATGTTGATGTTTTCAGATGCAGACAACAGGTGAACGAATCTCGTTGAATTATAGTCATGCGAGATTTTATTACTTAACCGAATCGACTAATTGCAGAAGGAATTGATCTATTCCCAGCTTACCACGGTTGTGATTCTATGACTTGCTGTTAGGTGCCAAACCATATACTCTATATATCATCAGCTCGAATCATTGGGGGATTAGGGCTGAGGAACTCATCTGAAGAGGTCAGCTCACAGGTCTGTGAATTGGCCGACTTTTCGACTGTCTAAACTACATAGATCTTGCAAATGCAATTCAAATTGATTCCTAAAAAGGTTTCGCTTTTCGGTTACTTGCTGACGACCATCGTTGTGGTAACGCAGTGTGCAAATGCAGCTGAACCAGCAAGTGAGTTTCTCGAGAAATTACGGCAGGAAAAGCTGTTTGAACTGGCAGACCACTACCTGGAAACTACAGGTAAGAGCGATTTGGTTGCGGATGAATTCAGGCAACAGCTTGATTACGAGATTGGCTTAACCGTGCTGCAGGCAGCAACTCGTATTTCTGGCAGAGAAGCACGATTAGAGCAATTTAATCGAGCCAGCGAGCATTTAACGCGATTTGCTGCAAATGCAAATAACTCAGACTTGAAGATTAAGTCAAATCAGGCACTTGGCACTCTCGAACAGACATTGGCCAGTGCCGCCATTAAACACTCGCAAACCAATGCAGGAAAACAGAATCTTGCTGCACTAATGGATGAGGCAAAGGGACACTTTGCAAAAGCACTAGAGTCATATATTGCCGTAAAAACAGAGATTGAAGCTCAGCTCAAAGATATTCCAAAGATTCTCGACCCCAAGACAGAGCAACCACTAATCGAGCGTCGCGACGAACTTCGGACCGCTTATCTGAAGACCTATATTACGCTTGGGCTGATTCAGGAAGAGGCAGCATCTGCTCACGAGGAAGGTAGTGAAACCTACGTTGCCGAACTCGAAAAAGCATTAGTGATCTATCGTGAAATCGAGGAGAAATATCGTAGCTTGCAGGCCGGTCAGTTCGCCTTAACGTATCAGGGACGTTGTCTGCAAAAAATTGGAAAGCATCCGGACGCTTTGACGTATTTTGATCAGGCACTTGCTTCGGATCCGGATACATTCAGAACCGTACACACCCATACACTCGTTTATGCAATCCAAACATGGTTGGAATTGTCCAAACTGGATGACCAAAACCACCTTGAGCTGGCAGCCACCTCCGGCTTTAACCAGATTGACTCAATGCGAAATGACGAGATTGCACGAGATGGCTGGATGCAGTTACAGGTGGAAGCGTCACGAGCTCTGATTGCACATGCAGATTCGATTAAGGACGCTGACGCAAAGCTCGCGAGAACCCAATACATTCGGGCGAGAAGAATTCTGCTTGAATTTATGAAGCTGCCGACACCCTTTAGAGATGATGCTCAGGAATTGCTGGCTAAACTGCCGGGTTTGCTTGATAGCGAAGTAGACGAAGCAGAACCAGTTAATTTCGTTGAAGCGAGAGACCGTGCCAAACGCGCATTTGATGAGATGAGTGCTGCTGAGGAAAAGACAAAACTGCTTGCCAAATTCCAGAATGATTTTGGTGCGGAGTTTTCCATGGACGATCTCAATGCAGCTATTGGTAGTGTTGAAGTCACACAGCAGTTGGAATCCTTTGCTACGGCAACAGCAACTACGATCAAGGACAACGATCAGTCGCGACTTGATCTGTTAAATGAGCGTGGTGTGCTGACCGATCAGGTCCAGCCGCAAATCGCTGCGATCAACGATGGCACAAATCCGGCGGAGGCGGTTGCAGCTATTCTTGGTGAAGCAGGTAGTGAGAAACTCACGTACAATATAATCGCTTTTAATACATCAGAAGCTGTTATCAATAAACGGCTTGAGGCAAAGCGTTACTACGCCATGGCGCTGGATTTTGCCGGAGCAGAGTCAACGATTGATCAGTTACAAGGTATCTACTACTACCTGTGTTTTCTCGAATACCGTGACGGGAATTTATATGAATCAGCTATGTACGGTGAGTACTTGGCAAGAAACTATCCCAACACCCCCGCTGCCGAAGCTTGTGCAGGGATTTGCCTGAGTGTATTTCAGACGCTGTATGCAAATTCATTGCCCGATGACCGCGCCTTTGAACGAGACCGAATTATTAACATTGGTCAGTTTGCGATTCAGACGTGGCCGAATGGAAAGGTTGCAAATGATGCTCGTCGTAGACTGATCTCTTACATGCTTGAAGACAAGCGCTACGAGGATGCAAAACAACTTGCCTTAGAAATACCGGAAGGCTCGGAACTTCGCGTTGAATGTGAAATGCGATTGGGCCGCAGTATGTGGTTTCGTTATCGTGTGCTGGATTATCAGCTTCGCAAGAAAATCACTGCTGGTGGCGCAAACGCAGAGACCGATACCGAGCGAGACCAACTTGACCAGATGCGTACTGAAGCGGGGCAATTTCTCATTTCCGCATTTAAGTATTTACCAGAAGATAGTGAGATTGATCGGTATACCGTGGAAGGATCACTCGCCATCAGCCAATACTTTGTCGATATCGGGAATATGCCTGAAGCAAAGACTTCACTTGAACATCCACGTTATGGAATGGTCACGCTTGTAAAAGCAGGACATCCGCATGCATCAACTTCAAAGGTCATCGAAGACACTTATTCGATGGCGCTCAGCGCCAACATTGGATCACTCGCAACAGCGACCGCAGAGCAAACAAACGCTATTATTGCATCATCACGCGAGATTATGACGGCTCTAAATGAAGCTGTTTCAGGACAGGAAGGTGGTCAGCGTCGTCTGGTAAGTCGTTACTATACTCTCGCGCGGCAGTTAGAACGTCAGTTAAAAGAGGCGGACTCCACCGAACAGAAACAGGCACTGGCTAGTGGATTTGAGATATTTCTAAACGAAGTTGGTAACACGGCAACCGACTTTTCATCACAGCATTGGTTGGGTGAAACCTTTAAGGGGCTCGGGTCTGGTTTTGAAGGGGCCGATGGTAGCGTTAGCGCCGTGGCTAAGAAATACTATGAAAAGTCGATTCAGCAATTCGAGTCTATTTTGCAGAAAGGAACTGAAGATCCGAAGTGGGTGAATGAACAGGACCGTCTCTCAAAAGGATATCTGTTGCAAGTGAATTCAAGAATTGCAGAACTGAAGTCGAAACTTGGATCATATTCCGATGCCTTGACATCGTTTTCGCAGATCCTGCAGGTCAACGAAATGCGTTTGGATATTCAGGTAGCAGCAGCCAACGTCTACATGCAATGGGGTAGTCAATTACAAGTTACAGATAAAACAAACGCGTCCAAGCAATTTGTAGCAGCAATTGGCGGTGGATTTCCAAAAGCAGATGAAGCAGCTGGTAATATCGTCTGGGGTTGGAAAAAGATCGCAAAGCTTACTCAGGGAAATGCAAAATTTCGAGAAGAGTTCTTCGAGGCGCGTTACAACTTGGCACTGGCTCGGTATCAATACGCCAAGCTTCGTACATCCGAGAAGCCAAAGTACCTTGGATATGCTGAACAGGAAATAGAGAACACACAACTAATTGTTAAGGATCTGGGAAACTGGAAGCCAAGATTTGAAGCACTGCTCAAGCAAGTGCAAAAGGATCTGAAGAAACCACAAGTAGGTTTTGATGAGTGAGTCCAGATTGAAATATGAAGCGGAGAATGCCGTGATGTGTCAATTCAGAAATCATTTAGCACTGATGCCGTGTCTTGCAATTGGAGTGCTTCTGGTTGGGCCGATTTTAGTAGAGGCCAATGACCAGATTTACAAAACGGGCGCAGCGACAGCGGTTCGGGGCCCAATCGATGCCGTAACCAGTGATGGTGTTTCACTCAAGGTAAATGGCGTAACACAAAACATTCCTTCTGGTGAGATTGACCGAATTCTTTTCTTTGGATCACCATCGGAGTTGTTGCGAGCACAGGCCCAGATTCGCCAGCAACAATACGAAGAAGCGAAAAACGCGCTGGCTGGAATTGACAAGTCGAAAGTTACAGCCAAATTCGTGATTCAGGAGATCGCCTACTGCGAGGCGGTTTGTGATCATGAGATGAGTAAAGATGGACGCACAAAGCGTGCAGATGCCAGTACGGTACTTGGCGGATTTGTACAAAATCACAAGGATAGCTTTCATTACTACGATATTGTTCAACGGACCGGTGACCTAGCCAAGAGCATGGGAAATTACGAGGTTGCTGTGGGTGCTTACAATGAACTTCAAAAGGCGGTCGACACTGGTGTTCAGTTGGTCGGACGCGTGTCATTAGCGTCAACGCTTTTTTCTCAAGGTGATTTCCAGCAAGCACAGGGGATTTACCAACAGATAGCTGCTTCAGATTCGGAATCTCCAGAGCTTAGAGCGATGATTCGGTTAGCTCAAGTTGGTCAGGCTCATTGCCAGGCTGAAATAGGTCAAACAGCAGAAGCAATCGCCGCTCTGGATGCTATTATCAAGAATGGTGAACCCTTGGCGGAGAAAGATCTTTTTGCCAGAGTTTACAATGCTCGTGGTGCTGCGTTTCGAAAGGCCGAACAGCCGAAGGAGGCAGTCCTGGCATACTTGCACACTGATAAATTGTTTAATCAGAACGAAGATGCTCACGCTGAGGCATTGTATTACCTGGGCCAGCTTTGGGAACAACTAAACATGAGTGATCGAGCAAAGAAGGACAGGCAATTGCTAAGGACACGATACGGTGATTCTGTTTGGGCTAAGAAACAATAGGTGTGGTTGGAAAACACGCATAAAAAACTAGGCGAGTATGCTAATCAATAATCAAAGGGAAGTGATTACAATAAGCGATTCAGCCAATTGAAAATGCAAACTTGTGACGCGATCCGTTGGGTCGTATTGGTCAATAATTGGAGGCTATGATGCGGCAACTTGAACAAAATCGGAAACGATACAGCATGTGGGCATGGATGACATGTCTGATGATGTGCTTGACTAGCGGCGCCGTGTATTTGGCAACACCTACGGTTGCCTATGCACAGCCGGCAGAACCGGAAGCTGTCGAGGCACCCGAGGCACCCGACGCACCCGACGCAGATGATGCAGATGATGCAGATGATGCAGATGCAACGCCAGAATCGAAGTCTCTGCTGACATGGATTTATGAGGCGTTAGGGATCATGTATCTCATCGTGTTCCTAAGCCTGTCCTTTACTCTTGTGGCGTTGCTGGTCATGAATATACTCTCGGCTACCCGAGGTGCCGTGTGCCCGCAGGATCTGGAAATGACATTCTCCGATATGCTGGATAATCAACAGTATCAAGAAGCATACGAATTGGCAAAAGTCGATTCCACCATGTTAGGTCAGATGCTATCAGCAGGGCTTGGAAAACTCTCAAACGGCTATCCTCAGGCGATCGAAGCGATGCAGGAAGTCGGTGAAGTTGAAACGATGAAGCAAGAGCACCGTCTTAGCTATATGGCATTAATCGGTACCATTAGCCCAATGGTTGGTCTGTTCGGTACGGTTCACGGTATGATCAATTCGTTCGAAGAAATTGCACTTGGTGGTTCAACACCATCACCAACGAAGTTAGCAGAAGGTATTTCCACGGCGTTGTTCACTACGCTTGTTGGACTAGCGATTGCTATTCCGGCTATCGCATGTTTCAACATCCTGAAGAATCGTGTTTCACGATTAGTTCTCGAAGTTGGAATTGTTAGCGAAGGGCTTATGAGTCGATTCGAAAATGTAGGAAAGTAGCTTTCCAAATTCCCGAGGTCTTCTGGTTATTTCAAATGCTTTGTGCACTGGTAGCATCAAGAAATGAAAATTAAAAAGCAATCTGATGACGATGTATTGGAAGGTGATCTCACACCGATGATCGATATGACCTTTCAGTTAATTGCCTTTTTCATGGTGCTGATAAACTTTACACAGACCGAAACGGATGATCGTGTGAAGCTTCCCGACAGTAGCCTCGCAAAGCCTCCTGAGATCGTCATGGAAGATCCGATCATTATCCAGTTAACGGACCAGTCAGAGTTCATATTTGGCCGAAGCACGCTTGCCGTTAATCAGCTCCAGAGTTCTCTTTCGCGAGAGTATCAGGGGATCCAGTTCAGTGGGCGAGATCCAAAAGATACCACTGTCGTCATTCGTGCACATGGTGATGCGGCTGCCGGTGAAGTGCAGGAAGTTATCCAGGTTTGTCAGGATGTTGGTTTTGAGAATTTCGCATTGCGAGCTCAGGAAAATATTCAGACATTTAAGTACATTGCACCCACATCAGGACCATAGTCACGCACTGCGAGCACTTCGCAAGTAACGAGAGTAGAAGATATGAAAGTTAGAAACCGCAGACGCGGGTCTGACAAAATTGAATTGCAGATGACGCCGATGATCGACATCGTGTTTCAGTTGCTCGTCTTTTTCATCATGACCTTTAAAGTGGTTTCCATGGAAGGCGATTTCAATATTAAGATGCCACAGGCGGCACCGTCGGCAGCGCCGCCGGAGCAAATGGAGTTTCCACCTTTAAAGCTGTATATGACAGCAAATGAAAATGGTGATCTTTCATCCCTGACACTCAACGAGCAGTCATTCGAGGGTAACAATCCATTTGTCGAGTTGAATCGATACATTCAACAAGAGATCGGCTTGGATGGTGGCCCCGGTAGCGCACGGGAAACCGCTGAAATCGAAATCGGTTTTGACTTTAACCTTAAGTACACCCATGTCATTGGTGCTATTACTGCAGTTAGTGGCACGAAGGATCAGCGAACGAACGAAATCCTACCGTTGATAGAAAAGGTGCGATTCACACCGCCTCGAGAAGCAGAATAAGATGCTTTATGTTACCCACGTGGGTGATACTTCTGGTGAATCTTTTTTAGTCGCGACTGATCAACGTGCGTGTAGATTTGAGTCGTCGCAATACTGCTGTGCCCGAGCAATTCCTGAACCTGTCTTAAATCAGCCCCACCGGCGAGCATATGTGTAGCAAAACTGTGCCTAAGTGAGTGTGGGCTGAGGGATTTTGAAAATCCACACCGAGCAGCATACTTCTTAACGGACTCCCAAATTGCCTCGCGTCGTAACGGCCTACCGCTACGTGAGACGAGCACGAATTCGTGACTTGGTGTGGCTTGTTGTGTGAGGACTCCGCGTTCGTGCTTTAGGTAGGCACGAAGGACTCTGCATGCGGGTTTGGCTAGCGGTACGACTCGTTCCTTGTCTCCCTTACCCCGCACTTTGCAATAGCCGTCCGATAAGTGCAGGTTATTAAGCGTCAGGTTGGACACTTCCGATGCTCGGCAACCGGTTGCATAGAGTAACTCCAAGAGCGAACGGTCACGTAGGGGATAGGGATCTGTCTCATTGGGTGAGCTTAGCAGTTCTCGTACCATTTCCGGGGTCAATACATCCGGAATTCGTTGCCACAATGCTTGGCTTCCAAGTAACTCGGCTTCACTTGTTTCAATCTCACCTTCCAATTGCAGGTAGCGAAAGAAGATTTTCAGCGAGACGATATTTCTGGCAATACTGCTTGGAGCAAGCCCCTGTTTCTTCAGAGTGGCCACGTAATCGGATAGCTCTCTGACAGATAGATTCTTTAGGCTGCGCCGACGTAGCCATTTGAAGAATCTTTGAAGGTCGTTTCCATATGCTTTGACGCTATTGTCTGCCAGATGACATTCTGTCTTGAGGTAGGATTTGAAACTGTCAAGCCACTGCTTAGCACTGCCGCGATGACGCGACGTTCCGGGATTTCGTCGGATTTTTTGTTTGAGCAGTCTCATCGTAGTGTTTAGGAGAGTAGGAACGATGTTGCTTGATTGTTGGCATTCACAGTATCCTATTCAAATTAAATCGGACATCAAATTGTTTGTTGTGTAACGATCGGCTAACCATTGCTCACATGGGTGGAGATTTACATCGGGTTATGCGGTTTATAGCGGCCAGCGAGCTGGATTCGTGGCAATTGCTCTTTCCCATTTGCCAAATCGACGCCTTGCATTTCGATGAATACGGACAGCTGAGTAATGGTATCAGCTTTCAAATCTCTGGATCAGGCACATGAGAATTCTAGTTACAGGTGGTGCTGGGTATATCGGAAGTCATACTGCCCGTGCACTCTTGGAAAACGGGCATAAAGTCTGGGTACTGGACAACCTATCACGTGGTCACAAGGAGGCAGTACAGCGAACGGTCGGCTTGGATCGACTGACGATCGCATCACTTCATGACACAGACCGTCTGGTACAGATATTGACGTTGCAGGAAATCGAGTTAGTTATTCATTTAGCTGCATTTTCGTTGGTTGGTGAATCTCAGAAACAACCGGAAATGTATTTTCGAAATAATGTAGGTGGCTCGCAAAGTCTGATTTCAGCGATGCATCAGGCGAATGTCAAGAAGTTAATAGTTTCAAGCACGACCGCGGTTTACGGCACTCCAAGCCAGATGCCAATTACGGAGTCGTTTGAACGAGCCCCGGTTAATCAATACGGTCAAACCAAGTTGGAAATGGAATTATCGCTGGAGCATGCTGCCAGTCAGAATGATTTGGCTGTAGTCGCCCTGCGCTACTTTAACGCCGCAGGTGCCCATCCCAATGGCGATCTGGGCGAAGATCATGATCCAGAAACGCACTTGATCCCGATCACGTTGCAAGTTGCACTTGGCCAACGAGAACATTTGACAATATTTGGAAATGACTACGCAACACCAGACGGTACGTGTGTACGGGACTATGTTCACGTATGCGATTTAGCAGCCGCTCACATTTGTGCAATGGATGTATTACGCAACGGTACTGTCCAGTATTTCAATATTGGCACCGGCGCTGGTACGAGTGTGTCCGAAGTCCTCGATGCATGTCGCAAAGTAAGTGGACACCCGATCCCATCGGTTGACGGGATTCGTCGAAGTGGCGACCCTGATATCTTGTATGCTGATAACTCCAAGGCAGTGTCTGAGTTGAATTGGAGTCCGAAATATACATCGATCGAACAAATCGTCGAGACTGCTTGGAGATGGCATAGCGATTCACCCAACGGGTATCGATCCGGTTAAAGCGTGAGGCCTAATCATGAATGAAATTCTCGTAGACAAACCATATGACTTTGTGCCGCCAAAGCACGGCAAGTTCTGGATTTGGTTAGTTTGTACCTTAAACATTCATCGCTGGTGGTTGAAGAAAACAGATGGTCTGGAACAATTC
Source organism: Pirellulales bacterium (assembly GCA_022451045.1). Taxonomy (GTDB): domain Bacteria; phylum Planctomycetota; class Planctomycetia; order Pirellulales; family Pirellulaceae; genus UBA11883. The sequence goes on from JAKUOW010000039.1 coordinate 14,845, forward strand.
TCTTGCACAAATGGAGACCGATTACGAGAGTCGGCTAAGGCAGGTCATGGTATCATCCTGACTCCAAACCACTGTCGACTGTCGGATCCGATGGCGATGGCGGAGGTCGTTAAGGCATCAGGTGCATACACGTACTCCATGGCAAGCTGGCGTCTGTTTCATACCGGAAAACTCGTGGCATGGTGTATGCCACGCTTGGGTGGATTCAGTGTGAATCGGGACGGTGTTGATCGAAAAGCGCTTGATACAGCCATCGATTGTGTCGCCAACACAAGTCGACCGTTGACGATTTTCCCGGAAGGCTCCATTACCAGGTGTAATGACCTTCTGTTTCCTTTTCTCGATGGTATCGGTTTTATTGCCAGATCCGCAGCAAAGCGTCGGGCGAAACAATCACCTACCAGCAAGGTGGTAGTACATCCGCTCGCATTCAGATACCGATTTCATGGTGATATTGATGAAACGTCCCATGAGATTCTTGACGACTTGGATAGCTGCTTGAATGCAGACACCTCTAGCCAGAATTCACTTCTAGGGCGACTCCACACGGTTTGTGAAAACACGCTTGGAATGAAGGAGTCGATCGCGTTTGGCAGTGAAAGATCTGGAAATTTCTACGAGCGGCGAGATCGTTTTGTCAACGAAGTTCTGGCGGATTGTGAACAACGCTACTTGGGTGAAATCCAAAAAGGTGATGTGATTTCACGTATTAAGGCGATGCGACCTCATATTGTGCCCGCGTTGACTCGCGGAGAGTATGATGGCGAGCAAGAAGAGAGAGTACGACAGGATTTGAATAACCTCTTCACCGCACAGGCATTTTCATATTTTCCTACTGAATATCTTGATCCGGACAAGTCACGTGTGTCCGTCGATAGAATACTTGAGACAATATACAAGCTCGACGAAATCATAACAGGTGAAAACCGAGCTGTGCCAAGCAATGAAGTCACGATCGACGTGCTTAATGCAGTAGAGGTTAGCCCTGAGCGTCCTCCACGTGGTGCACCAGACCCGTTAATCGAGACGATTACCGAGAACCTGCAGACGCGGTTGTTTGAAATGCAGGAACTGTCTCGAGAATACAAAGCCTAGATCCTAGTCAGACTGATTTAGAGTTAGCCTGTTGAGAACAGACTTGCTCTGCCTCGTCTTATCCGGTTAGCATCCGCGAGACTAATTACGTTTCTAGTCAGTGACGTTTGGCAGACACGATGCGATCCTGACCTGCCAGATCACGCGTAATATTAACTGCCTCAAAGTCACCGTGATTGGTAATTAGCTGTGCCAATTCTGGTGCTAGCATAGGGCTTGTTTCCAAAACCAGCCAACCGCTTGGTTTGAGCTTTTCAGCTGCTTGAGGAATGAGTCTTTCGTAGATTTCCAAACCGGTAGGACCGGGAACAAGCGCCATGCGTGGTTCAAAGTTCTTTACATCACGTTGCAATGCTTCGTATTCTGTTTCACTGACATAGGGTGGATTGCTGACAACGAAGTCGAAGTCATCTTGATCCGACACTGCGTCGAGCAGATCGCCTTGGCGCGTGGTAACACGCTCTCCAATGGAATGGTTTTGAAAGTTATCGGAAGCTACGTTGATGGCGTCGGCACTCAGATCGGTGGCAAAAAGCACACTACGTTTAAGCTGAGTTGCCAGAGTGCCTGCAATGATCCCGCTGCCAGTACCCACATCTACAATTTTCAAAACATCATCGGGTTGGTGATGTTCTTTGACGAGATCGAGGACCCGGATAACGAGGTCTTCGGTCGCCGGACGCGGAATGAGAACGGAGTCATTAACCGTATACTGCATGGAATAGAACTCCTTGAAGCCCACCATGTAGGCTACCGGGCGTCCCTCACTGCGTTGTTTTACGGCGGTTCTAAATGAAGCTCTTATCTGATCGCCCGGATCAGAGTCAAAATGAGTGTATAGGGCGACACGCTGGCACTGCATAGCATTTGCTAACAGGACTTCTGCATCAAGCCGTGCGGAATCCGAGCCACTGTCCTGAAGATAATTTGTTGTCCACTCCAGTAGCTTTCCCACTGTCCAGACATCCGATTCGCTGCTCATGTTTACATCCTTGCAACCAGCGGAGTGACGATTATTCGTCTAAGGCTCCCATGGAGCTTCGCAGTTGTTGTCGGTCGTGATCGATCAGTTGATCGGTAATTAGTTGTACGCTGCCTGCCACGATTTGATCCAGCTTGTAAATCGTGGCATTAATACGGTGATCCGTGAGTCTGTTTTCCGGAAAGTTATATGTTCTGATACGTTGGCTTCTATCACCGGAACCGACAAGCGTCTTACGTTCTTCTGCTCGCTTGTCGTGTTCTTCTTGCTGCATTTTTTCGTAGAGCCGGGACTTTAGGATTCGCAGCGCCTTGGCGAGGTTTTTATGCTGACTCTTTTCATCCTGCATTGACACCACGATGCCTGTTTCATGGTGAGTTAAGCGAACCGCAGATGCGGTTTTGTTGACATGCTGGCCCCCAGGTCCGCTGGCATGGAAAATATCCTTCCGGTAGTCATCCGGCTTGATATTAACTTCAACATCTTCCGGTTCTGGCAGCACTGCGACGGTTGCAGCAGAAGTGTGAATCCGGCCTTTCGTTTCAGTTTCAGGTACGCGTTGAACACGGTGGCCACCGCTTTCATATTGAAGTTCCCTGAAGACGCTATCACCCTGAAACCCGAGTGTGATTTCCTTGAAGCCGCCTAATTCCGTGGGGCTGGCATCTATCACTTCAACTTTCCAACTCTTTGTTTCTGCATACTTCTTGTACATCTCGTACAGATTACGCGCAAACAGTGCCGCTTCGTCACCACCGGTGCCAGCACGAATTTCCATCACGCAGCGATTTCGATTGGCGTCTTCGCCCCCGATGGTCATATCGAGTAATTCTTCCCAAAGTTGTTCACGTCTTTCCTTCAGACCTGGTAATTCCATGTCCGCCAGCTCGCGTTCTTCCGGATCACTCGACTCGCCCATTTCCGTGACACCGGCAATTTCGTCCAGGATGTTCTTGAAGTCACGGTACTTCGTCGCTAGTCGCACCAGTGATCCGTGCTCACGTGCGACAGCGGCAATTCGATTCGAGTTAGCCAACACGTCAGGATCTGACATTTGTTGTTCCAATTCATCGAATCGTGCCAGCTTACTATCTAGCATTTCACGCACTGGAGTTACTTCCTTCGCAAGACTGATTTGTTGAGTCGTTTAAGACACCAAGGGTAAATAAGAAACGCAGTGATCATCAAGAGCGATCACTGCGTTTATACGGTGTGTGGACGTCGCCACATGGAATTGTACGTAGCTATTTCTTGCCACGCTGCAGACTTGCGTACGAGCCTTGCTTGAATTTATTCTGAAATTTCTCGATACGTCCTGCTGTGTCAACAAACTTCAGCTTACCCGTGTAAAACGGATGGCAGCTGCTGCAAATGTCAACTTTCAATTCCGAGCGTGTGCTACGTGTTGTAAAGCTAATACCACAACCGCAGGTTACGGTTGTTTCGGTATAGTCCGGATGGATACCTTCTTTCATTGTCTTTTTCCTCTGACGCGTGTTGTTTTTCGTCGATGGATTCGTACACCGACCGTTCTGTTCAACGTGTCAAGTAGCTCAGTATATGCTTGCCTTAAATTTCTGACAAGAAGGTGAAATGTCGCTGCTGACAGACCTAATTCTGCTTATTGGATCCTGACGACCAGGTTGTATGCGTTGGTGCGTTTGACTTAGTGCAAAATATGATTATCGTTCTTGTGCCATGCTAAGAAACAATTCTCGGCGGGCTAGCATTTCCTGAACGCTGTCATTTCCAAATTTCTCGACTAGCGCAGTAGCTACTTCAAAGGCAACAACGTTTTCGATAATGATTCCTGCTGCTGAAACAGCACAGACATCACTTCTTTCATAATTGGCCAACTCAGCTTCTTTGGTTTCAAGGTTAATGCTCTCAAGTGGTTTTCTCAACGTGCTAATTGGCTTCTTAGCAGCACGTACAACAAGTGGCTGGCCGTTTGTCATACCTGCTTCCAGGCCGCCAGCATTATTGGTGGGACGGCTATACCCTAACGTATTGGTATCCTTTTGACTTTCATCGTAGAGAATCGGGTCGTGTACTTTGGAGCCGGGTCGGCGTGCAGCTTCGAAACCAAGACCGATTTCCACACCTTTGATTGCTTGCACTGCCATAACAGCCTGAGCGATACGGCCATCTAGTTTGCGATCCCACTGGGCATGCGTTCCCAATCCAAATGGCAAACCTTCTACGCGAACTTCAAGAACACCACCTAGCGTATCCCCTGCTTCCCCCGTTTCATCAATCAACTGTTTAACTTCGTCGTCTCTGGACGGATCGAGTGAGTAGATTTCACTTTCGTCTCTGAGTTGCAGTTGTTCGCTGATCGTACCTGGCCGTGGTTCAATAGCGATACCGCCGAGTTCAGCAACAAAGCCGATGCAATGGATATCGAACGCGGCGAGCAACTGTTTCGCCAATGCTCCGGCTGCCACACGAACTGCGGTCTCGCGTGCGCTGGCGCGTTCCAGAACACCACGGATGCTCCCGAGGTACTTAATCGCGCCAGTTAAGTCTCCGTGTCCGGGCCGCGGACGATCAAGATCCTTAAGACGTTCGAGCTTGAAATCTTTGTTGATTACTTGCAGCGCAATTGGGCTGCCTAGTGTAACGTTTTGCCAAATCCCCGTGAGAACTTCGACAGTATCGGTCTCGATTTTTTGTCTGCCACCACGGCCATACCCGCCCTGTCGACGCTTTAAATCGGCATCAATGGAGTCAGTTTCAATCGTAAGGCCGGCTGGAAACCCATCAACCAACGCCAGAAGCGTTTTGCCGTGAGATTCACCTGCTGTCCAGTATCGAAGCATTTGATTTCTCTGTTTCTCTTTTTCGGGAGGCTTAAAAAACGCGACCGGGGACAATCCCCGGCACGCTCCCTCATCTAAGCTCAGTTTAATCACAGGTCACAAAGCCGAGAAGTCCGGTTGCAGTTCCATTATGGAATGAGACAATAGCCTGCTGTATGTCATTTGCGTCGCTGCGGTGTACCGTAACGCGATCCGAGTGATTTTATTGCACACAGAAAGTAGTGTCTGTTAGAGTGATTCCCACCTTGAAAGACTTTTTCAAAAAACAATGGTTTCTGATTTCGCTGGTACTCTTGTTTGCCATCGGCGTAGGCTTTGAGTCGCAGTTGTCGGAGCTTACAACACAACGATGGTTAAAGAACGCGATCGTTGCCACGGTATTGTTTGCCATGGCGCTACCATTGGATGTGTCGGCAATGGCATCAGGACTGCGACGGCCGAAAGGTACGCTGTTGGCGATTCTGATGAATTTTGGTGTGCTGCCCCTGGTAGCCTTGGCTGTTGCCACATTACTTTCCGGTGAGCTGAAAGATGGATTTCTAGTAGCAGCTGTAATTCCCTGTACGCTTGCATCCGCATCGGTGTGGACTCGCAAAGCAGGTGGTAATGATTCAATTTCCATTATGGTCACGATCATCACAAATCTCAGTTGTTTCGTGATTTCACCGTTATGGCTGATGTGGTTCTTTGGAAGCGACTCGGCAAATCTTAAAATCAGCTTTCCCGATATGGTAAGCAAGTTGGGATTGTTAGTGGTGCTGCCGATGGGTCTTGCTCAAGTGGTTAGGCTGAACAAACGCATCGGCAATTGGTCTACTGAAAACAAAAAGAAACTTAGCTTGTTTTGCCAATGCGGAATTCTATCGATGGTCTTTATCGGTGCTGTCGGTATGGGTAGCCGAATTTCCGCTGACCCGGAGTCATTTGGTCCAGCGGTATTTGCGATGGCTATCGTTGCGGTTCTGGTTGTTCATTGCAGCGTATTCTGGCTGGGAATTGGCACAGGCAATGCCATTGGATTGAGTAGACCGGATGCGATTGCCGTGGGGTTTGCCGGGAGTCAAAAGACTTTAATGGTCGGTCTTCAGATTTGTATGGATCTGGGGGTGTCGATTTTGCCAATGGTGGCATTCCACGTTAGTCAGTTATTTGCTGACACAATTTTTGCCGATATTTTGAATCGCAAGAATACTGAAACGTAATTCCGAATTCGGGATTTACTGAAGTAATCTGGCTCAGTCTTCAAGATGCAAGACTCTTCGCCAAACAAGGGCTACTTCGTCTTGACTTTAAACTGCCACGTGGCGATGGCCAAGAAGGTCCATTCAACGATAATAAAGGTGACGATCCATCCCAAACCACCAGAGCCTTCGCCATAAGAGTGCAGTCCAACCGTACCACTTGAGGAGAATTGTGGAAGAACGAAATTCACTACATACCAGCTCATAAAGATAGCCGACGCACCAAGCACCGTACCAAAGATCATGCCGAAATGGTTAAACCAACCTGCATATCTCCCGTGGAGAATTGCTAGATAAACGAGAAGTGAGATCAGAGCCCAGACTTCTTTGGGATCCCATCCCCAAAAACGTCCCCAGGACACATCGGCCCACAAGCCACCGAGGATCGTGCCAGCGGTAAGCAGGATAACAGCTACCTTTACGGCCTTATACGCATAATCGGATAAGGACGCACATGCTGCAGGTGGACGAGATTTACCATTGGTATCGTTCGATGATGGAGCGACTCCTTCGGGTAGATCGAGATCGTCCAAGTTCACGGGATCCTGGTATTTGCCAAATGCATAGTGATACATTGCGATGTTTCCGAGGCCAAGTGCGAGGATTCCTGCACCGTAGCTGGCAACAATAGTGAGCACATGAATCGTCAGCCAGAAGTTACTTCTAAGTACTGGTTGTAATGGATCAAAGTCTGCACTGATCGCAACATCGGGGCTTGCGGCAGCATAGAACGCATAGAGTCCGCCGATAGCGGTCATAAACGTTCCGGCCAGTGCAAACGACCTGCGGCTGATGAGCTGCTCAATTGCAGCACTGATAACGCTCTGCTTGTCTTCAGCATTACGGGCCTTGAGGTAATTGCTTGTTGCAAAACCGATCGCCAATGGAGTTGCCACCAGGAATCGAGGTACGACCCACAGGATTAGCACCAAACAACCCATTGAGATTGCCCACGTGCCAACGCGACTCGAGGAGTCCATAGCTTGTGTTTGTGCGTCACTGGTAACAGCAGCAAGTGATGCATCGGTAACCAGATTTTCAGATGACCAGAATTCGGGCCATAGTTCAAAATACGGTCGACCCCCATCGGCGTATGATGTTTGTGTCAGGAAGTAAAAGATTCCCGCTAGTAGCAATAGTCGAGCGACCGTAGCCACATACTGTAAGTTGACGTTGTCTTCGGATTTAGTGGATGGGCGGTCTTTTTTTGACGGGATGACTCTAAATGGCAAGAGCGTCAAGTTCCATGCCTTACTGATGGAAGCCTGCGTAAGTGGTAATAGCATAAACCAGAATGCCAACACGGATACGATAAATGGCACAAAGACCATCGTCTCGTACATGTTGGTGACCGGCGCCCATCCTGTAACTCTCACTCGCAGGTAAAACCCATAGATTGTCCAAATCAGTCCCAGTGCCATTAATACCATTCCGGCGATGTACATTTTGTTGGTGTGTTTGCCAAAGGATAATGCAAATGACGCCAGAGCTAGAAAACTTAGAATGAATGTCCACAGGAAGGGATCCATGGAGTTGTAGCTAAGCTCAGCGTTGAGCTTAGTGAGCTCCTCAGTACTCGTTGGGTACTTTGTGTAAGCAATGAGATCATCATCACGATCGATAGATGATAATTGTTCAATTGCCTTATCTCGCGAGGAGTTTGCTTGTGCCCCGAGATCTGCCAAAGCGGTGATCAGAGACTGAATCTGAATCTCGAATTGCGAGCCACGATTCTCCGCTGTGCGATTACTAAACGTATTTGCCGCACGATCCCATGCTGTTCGAACGGCCTTAACTTCACGACCAGCACTCAACTCGCTTTCGATGAACTTACCACCGTGGAGAATTGCCTGGATGCTAATCCAGGGTTGGATTTGCTGCATCGTGTCGCGATTTTTGCTCAGTGCATACGGATTCATGCTTGGTGTGACCAGCATTGTGTGGCGGTTTGCGTACATTGCTGCGTTTAATTCGATCGCAAGCGATTTCAATTCAATCGCTTTAGATTGCAATTCGAAAAACATTGCTTGAAATTTCTCTTGTTCCGATTCTGATAAATTGCCGCCCTCAACTGCAAGTCGCTCATCTTGTTTTCGAAAACCGGCTTCCAGACTGCCCAGTGCATCGGGAAGTTCAGAAACGGCCTGCTGAATTGACTCGAGTTCCACATCGCTGGTTTCGGGTAACTCCGAAGGAATGATCTGGTTGCTGATGACCGCTCTACCCTGCCCTCTAAGACCTTCGGTTTGATCCACGATGGACTGCAGTTGGGCAAATGTCTGATTGACGGCAGTACTGATGTCGGCATCCTGAATTTGAGCGAACATCTGCAGCCGTTGCAGCATGGATTCACCTTCAGCATTTGATTGAGTCAGAATGTTAAAGAAGCGATCGAAGGTGCCCATGAAGTTGCCTCGTGCACCGGCAACAGGAATGGGAGAATGAGTGAGCGCGGCACTGGCGTTCAATGAAATCGATCGAAAGGCCTCGTATCGCCGCAATAATTCATTAACCCCTTCGTCTGTCACACCAGGTGTAAACGATCCAGTGGAAGCTATGGCTTCGCTTCGCTTGGTATCCACTTCTTGTAACCATGCCAGCAGCCCGCCGACCGCTTCGTCATCCCCAACGGAATTCGACAGATCGCTTGGCGCAGCATACATGTATGCCATGTCAGCAACGGGCAGGCCAATTACTTTTCTCACCCTGTTGTGCTTAGCGTGTATGAACGGGATGTTTTCCCATTTTTCTCCTTCAACCATCCAGCTGTATACGAGTTCTGACGGTTTCCAGGACCGTTTGCCTTCGGGGAATAGTTCTTTAAACCCGGAATCATCTTTAAGAAGACCACCACCGGCTACTTTGAATTCCGTATAGCTGCGCAGGTCAAAGGTTACACTACCTTTCGCATCATTGCAGATCTCTTCCACGATTTTCGAGGCGAAGGACTCAAACGGCATGATCCGACCTTCGTAAAAGACGGGAATTCTCCGGAGAGAATTGATGACAACCTCCGGGTTGTCCGCTTGAGCCACTGGGGTGGTCACATGAATTCCTACGCCAAGTAGGAGAAAGAGCAAAATCATCGTTATACGTCGAGCGTGTAACATCGATATGTTTCCGATTTCGGAAGAGGTTTTTACTGGATTGATACTCAACAAGTTAGCCATAAAGAAATTGCTGTCCTCACTGCCGCAGGGCAATTGGTTATCTATTCCTGATTGTCGGCTTGAATCTCCGTTTGTTCTACGGGTTCACTAGCGATTGTTGTTTCATTTGCAGTCGTATTCTTTTCAGATCGTTTGAAAAAATACGCTCGCATATAGAACATGATGGCGATACCGAGGACGACAATTAGGCAACCGAGGTACTTAATGGCACGTCCGGGATCTCGATTCACAGTCAACACGCTGCGGTATAAGTCAGCTTTGCGGGACATCTTGGGGACGAATGTACTGTATTCCGAATCACCGGGCTTAAACGGGCCATTAAAGCTTTCCTGAAACAATCGATAGCTTTGGCCGTTGGTTGGGCTGTCAAACTGAACAGGTGCATTCATCGTTATATAGACGTCGTGCCGGAATGATGACGATTGACTCCAAAACAGACGCTCACCCTCGACATCCAGCACAAGGGAGTCTGACAAGTCAATTCCCGCAACGCGTAGATCTTCCACATCCGTGCCGTCGACATTTGCACGCATCAAGTGGTGCGTATGGTGAGGGATTCTCGAGTGATGGCCGATGTATCCCTGCGGATGAATCTCCGCCTGGATCCAAATCATCTTTTTTGCCTTAGGCGACAACAGCATTGAAACGGCAAATTGTTCTTCACCGAGTGTTGTAACTTGTTTGCCGGGCGTTGGGGCATTGTCTGTTGGCTCAAGTGGTAATTCAGAAACCTGAGCCGCTCGAATGACACCTTCGTACATTGTCGAACCGGACTTTCGTTTCGACGCTGACCAGTACAGTATTTGCCGGTCCTCGTCGATCATGATGGCGCGTGGAGTATTCACACCTGAAACGGTTCTTGGATTCATGTCTGAGCCATCAACCTTAACACTCCCAATGGTTCCCGTGAGCTGATTTGTCCAATATAGCGTGCCTGTACCACGATCAAGAATCAGCTTGTCGAGGCGTCCCTGAAGGGTAGCGATGCTACTAGTGTTGGAACCGTCTGTTTCAGACCGCATCAGTAAGGTGACCGTGCCACTTCGGCCACCGGACAGCGAGTCTGCCCAATACAAGTGATCTCCATCCACGGTTACAGCCTGAGGATTACGTGGCCGCATCGGCGACTGACCCTGTGATTTGTCTCCGCCCCGGGCGGATGTAAATTCGATTGTCTCAACTGACGGCGAATCTAAAGCCGATGTCTGTATCCGGTTGTTTTCTTTGTCGACCCAGTAAAGTCTATTGCCCTGGCCATTAATTGTCAGGCCATGGGCATCCTGAATCTCATTATTGGCCGGTTCGCGTAACCCTTGTTCCGGATTGAACGCCTTTAACTCCATTGCCGAGGCCACTCCTCCGGTGATCGAAGTGTGCCAGACGTTTCGCTCTACTCCCACGTCGATAAAATCAACCCAGCTGGAATAATGAGATGCCTGACTAGTGCCCGGGTCCAGTTTGCGTTCAAAGTCCTTCAGTCGAATACGGAATCCAATATCAATGGTCTTAGGCTCTAATTTAAGCGTGAAGTGTTTGCCGCCGATGTCCTTATGAAATAGCTGGCTTCGGGCGGGTTGATCGCTGGGATCTCCCGCGAACACTTGCAGCCAAAACTCTTCAACGACCGGTTCACCGCCATCCACGGAAACGGTCATGCGAACATGAGCAGCCGTACCTTCCGAAAGTGGCGTGTCACGTTCGAAGTCCTGAGGCATGTACTTCACGCCAAGTTCATCTGAAGAGATGAATTCATCCAAGTACATTTTTAATTGCGCGATCGGCATCTTAAATGCGTTTACCGAATTCTCTTTTCCGAGCGTTAGTTCGCCTTGATCTGAATTCTCGATGGATAGCTTGCGTCGATTCCAAATTCGATAGATAAGTTTATAGTCGGAGGTCTGCAGCAATTCGATACGACTGCTAGCACCAAAAGCCTGTAGTTGTTGCAGTTGCAATTCAGAGAAGTCAAACCAGAAATAACCGAAGATTTTGTTTTTGTGATCGACCTCGTTTACCTCTGGTCGATTTGCGAAGAGAGTCAATGCATTGCCGATAGCTTCCCCGTTGTTATCCTCAAGCTGGAATATCAGGACCGGGCCAGTAGAGTTGGGCTGTGCAGAGGGGTCAGTTGGATCAACAGAAGGAACGTATTGAATTACTCGAGCATTCAGGTTTTCTCCGAGCTCAGCGGAATTCCCGTTAGAAACAGCAGTAGACACATCAAAGCGATAGACCTGACCTTTATAGAGTAGAGCTACCTGGCCGGATTCGCCAACAGTCCCTTCTGGAACACAAAGCTGAAACGCCTGGTCTTGCTCTGGGCTGCCGGACAGTGAGAGAGACATTTTCCCGCCACCGACAATTTGTTCCATCCCAATTCCGTATGGATATTTCTCTGTATCGCGTGCGTTGTTGACTTCGAGCGAAACGGGCCGGTAGGTAACATCGGCCGGATCGGGTTGCACCGGTAATCCATCCGGCCCGATTTGCGGCTGAGCTGCCTGACTTGGCAGGCTCAACATGACTCGGGCAAACGGCACGCGCGTAGGCATTGAGTGATTTACAAAGTCTAGGATCTCGAGTCTGACACCCTCCTGATCAAATAACACGTCACCTGGTTT
>JAKUOW010000390.1 GCA_022451045.1 Pirellulales bacterium
TGGGAACAATGTGGGGGCAATTGTCAGGTCCTCAGTGGCTACATAATCGAATTCGAGAACAGTTTGCCCCTCTTGGATTACTCAATCCTGGGAGGTTTGTATACTCATGAGCGAACAAAAAATGCTAGACGTGTCGCAGGACACGAACGAGTCTTCTTTGCCGAACTTATCATTTAATCCCGGTGAGAAGATCGATTACGAATATTTTCTGGATTGCGTACATTGTGGCCTTTGTACTCAAGCCTGTCCTACTTATGTAATGACAGGTAACGAAAATGATTCTCCCAGAGGCCGTATCTATCTGATGCGGGCTGTTACCGACGGGCGTGTCGACCTTAATCAAAACGTGCGCCGGCATTTGGAGTTGTGGCTGGACTGTCGGAGTTGCGAGACGGCATGCCCGTCTGGTGTGCAATACGGTCGATTGATCGAACCATTTCGATTGGAGATGGAAAAGGAGATCGATACGGAACGGAAGACGGATGATTGGTTCCATAAGTACATTTTGTTTGGACTGTTCCCATATCCCAAACGGCTGCGAAAAGCACTTAGCTTTGCAAAAATTGCCCAACGACTAAAACTCGATTCATTAGTGCTGGCGACGGGCTTATGGAAGTTGCTGCCAGCTCGGCTGGGACGTATGGCCACACTATTACCAAAGATTCGAAAAGCCGATGGTAAGTTGGAACATGTCATGCCAGCCATTGGTAAACGTCGAGCTCGAGTGGCATTGTTTACTGGTTGTGTTCAGAGCGAAGTTTTTGCGCAAACTAACTATGCCACTGCGCATGTGCTGCAACAAAATGGTTGTGATGTCGTGATTCCCGAATCTCAGGGGTGTTGTGGTGCGATTCACTATCACACCGGTAGTGAAGCGCCGGCAGTGGCCATGGCGGCTCAGAATATAGCAGCTTTTGACCGGGATGATATCGATGCCATTATTATCAACGTCGCCGGATGTGGCTCTATGCTGAAGGATTACGCACATATATGGAATGATGAGGAATCGGCCGATGCACGATCTGGCTTTGCATCCAAAGTAAAGGATGTCCATGAATTTCTCGATGAACTTGGTTTTATTCCTCCTAAGGCACCACTGGATGTCAAAGTGACGTACCATGATGCCTGTCATCTGGCACATGCTCAGAAAGTGACACAGCAACCCAGAAATCTAATTCGCCAGATTCCCGGTGTTGAGTTAATTGATCTGCTAGAGAGTGATATGTGTTGTGGTGCAGCGGGAACTTACAATCTAACCGAAACAGATATGGCCGATCAGCTTAGTCAGCGTAAGCTCGGTAATATTCGTGATACAGGTGCCAGTATTGTGCTCACCGCAAATTCCGGATGTCTGATGCAAATTGACCGGGAACGCCGAGTTCAGGATGAGAGTGTCCGAGTGATGCACCCAATGGATTTAATTTACTGTGCCTATACGCACCAATCTCCCTACGATTATTGCTAGGCGTTCGGGTCTTAGTGGCACCTGGCTAGCTAGGAGTCGGTTGCGTAGAAGTGTAGACACTTGCATGCCGCGGTGTTTCTTTTCTTCAAAAAAGGCCTTCCTCCCGAAATTACTATTGAAATTTGACTCTAAATTTACATGATAGTGTTTGTAGATCATGTAAACGCAACATGATGAACTGACGACCGTGAAGAAGTCATCTGGTACAAAGGTGACAGAAACGGAAGCTGTATTGAGAAAGGAGGTGATTTGTGGACCATTACGACTGTACGAATTTAAGAGGTGGAAACGCCTAATGCCAATCGGCGGATTGCCCGCATGGGCGTCCACCCACCTGAGACCGGTGCCGTGTCAACGGATGGATCAGGTCCAATTAATGGTGCAACCGTGTCGATGACTCATCTAGTCTCGGCACGGTTGTTTTTTTAAGGTTCACTATATCGCCCTCACTAGTTCAATTTATGAAAATCCAATC
>JAKUOW010000391.1 GCA_022451045.1 Pirellulales bacterium
CGAAGTAGGGCAAGTCGCGGTAATACTGGTATTGGCTTTATTTGCTGCGATTTTGTCTCGAATAGGATGGCAAAGGTTCTTTAATCAAGGTGCTGCCTGGGGCATGGGTTGCTTGGCCACCTTCTGGACTTTGGATCGAACGGTATTGTTGTTTAGTGGCTAAGCATTAGAGTTTAAAATCTCTCTGCAAGTCCGAACCAAAAAGTCTATCCATAACCGGGGGAAAAGATGACGACAGAGATAACGACAGAGATAACTGAACAGGAACTAGTCGACGCAAGACAAATTTGGGGAGATGCTTTAATTGCGATCTCCAAAGCCTTTGAGGAAGAAGGCGTTAATGCGGCTAGAGACGTCGCTAATGTCGCGCTCGATACGGCCTATGGTTTTGAACTTGGGCCGGTTCTGTTTAAGCCAACTTTAGCCAGTGGAGAACAGACCTTTCGGACGACGCGAGATGGAGCTCTTGCGTACTTTGTGGGTCATAGTGATGAATACCCGGGCGACAGCGGGTTTGGCATCAAAGGTTGGCGATCTGTTTTTTCAGAAACAGCTGCTACCTTCATTCAGGGTGATGTTGCTATGTGGATGGGTCGGGTGACTTGTACCGATAAACGTGGAGACATCACTGCGCTCGATAAAAGCTGGGGTTACAAAAAAGATGAGGCAGGTACACTGCGGATTGTTCTGCATCATTCGTCATTGCCATACCAACCAGAGTGAGTTGTAATTTCTCGGTGATATAAAAAAATTGAGTAGGAGTTCTCACATTGCTTTCAAATGAAAATTTTACTGTCCGTCCATTACCAACAATTGTCTTTAGTCGAGGTGCGGCTAAAGACCTAAATAATCACATTCAAGCGCTTGGCAAGAATGCGGCGTTGATTGTGACCGATAAAAATCTGGCTGCGAGTGGTGTGCTCGACCCAATTCTGGAAGCGCTTCGTGCAGCGAATCTATCTGTTGAAGTGTTTGATGGTGTTGAACCCAATCCGACTGATCTAAACGTTGAAGCTGGCGCCGCGAAGCTTAAAGAGCTTGGCGATGCTGTTGTAGTGCCGATCGGTGGTGGATCCTCCATGGACTGTGGTAAGTCGATTGCGCTTCTTGCCTCGAATCCAGGAACGGTTGAAGAAATGCAAGGCGCTGTGCCCACACCTGCGGCAGCTCCGGTTATTGCGGTTCCAACGACTGCTGGTACAGGATCTGAAACAAATAGCGCGTGCGTGATCACGAATACTCGACTTGGTCGCAAGACCTATGTGGTGCATCCAAGTATTACGCCTGCATTTTCCGTTCTCGATCCAGATCTTACTGTTGGTCTGCCAACTTACCCAACTGCCACCTGCGGGTTTGATGTGCTCACACATGCGGTCGAGGCTTTTGTGTCTGTAGGGGCAAATGCGTATTCCGATGCGATCGCGGTTGAAGCCATTGGCAAAGTAGCGGGCAACCTACGAAAAGTTGTCGCCGATGGTCAAGACATTGAGGCTCGCTCACAGATGTTGCTTGGATCAGCCATGGCAGCGCAGGCGTTTAACGTCACGGGTTTGGGGGCTGCGCACGGTACTGGGCATGCGATTTCAGCTAGGCTCAACGCTGCACATGGACAGACTCTCGCGACAATGTTGCCTCACGTAATGGAGTACAACATGTCTGTCCGCGAAGAAAAATATGCTGAAGTCGCAAGGATTCTTGCGCCTACAGGCCCAACTACTGGCGCAGGCGCTATCGACGCAGTGGTTCAGTTGCGTAGTGACATAGGTATTGATCGCTCGATTACTGATTTAGGCGGGGAAGGTGATTTACTTAGCGTGCTTCTTGAAGACGCGATGGCTGATCCCGTCAATATGACAAATCCTCGCCCGGTAGACCAAGCAGGCTTTGAGGCTATGTACAACGCGGCCTGGTGAGATTGAC
>JAKUOW010000392.1 GCA_022451045.1 Pirellulales bacterium
TTGCGTTGTACGACGGGTGGCTTCCTCCGTGACAACCTGAGCCTTCGTATCCACCGTCGGTGATTTAGGCTCGGCCTCACGATGTTCCAATTCTGCCAGAAGCAGATCGTCCAACTCTGGTTCGTGATAATCGAAATACTTGACCAAACGCAGTACATCAGTGCCGGTTCGATCAGCGTGATTTCGCGTGAGCACATCGCGAAATGCTGCGTCCACCAATCCATCCGGAACGGGGCGCGGACTGCTCGTCAGTGATACTCGAAAACGACCGATGTTGTGA
Source organism: Pirellulales bacterium (assembly GCA_022451045.1). GTDB lineage: Bacteria > Planctomycetota > Planctomycetia > Pirellulales > Pirellulaceae > UBA11883. The sequence goes on from JAKUOW010000392.1 coordinate 281, forward strand.
TCATGATGCACTTGATGATCTAACTCGATCGTGAGTCGTGTCAATTCCCCACTTGTCTCTGGATTAACATCCTCAACAAGCTCAAAGATCGAGAAATGGTTGACGCCAACGTTAGGGTAAATAGCCCAACCGTCGGTAGGATCGTCGCCGAGCACAGAGGTTACCTGCCGTCCACCCTGAGAAAAATCGGCGCGTGCATTTTTTAGACGCACACGATTTCCCTTATTCGCTGGGTTTGTATCTGACGCAGGCTTGGCGTATACACGCAGACTACTTAGCACATAGTTTCCATTACCGGCTAATCCGGGGCCATGCGCCGGCAGTCGTTCGTCGGCCATTGCCTCAATGCGAATAGCGCTTATCCCACTTTGCATTGTCTCTAGAACGAGTGTGTACGTGTCCGCTTGATCGTTGGGCCCAACGACAAACACAGAGAGGTCATCCTGTAGTTGCATGTCGGATCCCGACAATGCCGTTACAGAAATCGGGTTGACCACTTCCCAAGTCGCGACGACATCAGCATTTACCTCTAGCTCTTCTCCATCAGGTGAATCGGCCTGTTTTGCAAACCCGCTACGTTGCACCGTGTTTTCCCAGTTACGCAATTGCTCACTCCGGTAATCACGTATGGCATTGAGATACTCTTGATGGTCATTCTCATATCGAGTCAATGCAGTCTTGTATGCGACTACTTGAGCAGTCGTCGGTGCAGGAATGTTCGGTTCGGCGAGACTATTGAAAAACGCATACATGCTGTAATACTCATGCTGCGTAATCGGATCATATTTATGGGAATGACACTGACTACAGCCAAGCGTTAAGCCGAGCCATACCTTTCCAAGAGTATTTGTGCGATCAACGGTGCGCTTAACGCGATCTTCTTCCCGATCAACACCACCCTCCGTATTTACAAGAGTGTTTCGGTGAAAGCCCGTCGCTACTTGCTGTTCAAGTGTCGCACCGGGCAGCAAATCCCCTGCCAACTGCTCGATGGTGAATTGGTCAAAAGGCATATTGGCGTTTAATGAATTGATGACCCAGTCTCGCCATCGCCACGCGTACGGGCGAGGACGATCTGATTCATAACCATTGCTGTCCGCGTAGCGAGCCATGTCGAGCCAGTATCTTCCCCAACGTTCCCCATAATGTTGGGATTCCAACAACTCTGTAATAACATTCTGATAGGCCACTTCTGTCGGATTAGCAACAAACGCATCCACTTCTGCTGGCAGCGGTGGAAGTCCGATCAAGTCGAGGTAGAGTCTTCTAATCAAGGTACGTGGGTCGGCATCCTTCGAAGGTCTTATCGACTCACTTTTCAGCCGTCTGAAAACAAATCGGTCGATATCATTTTGAATCCATGAGTTTCTAACTTTAGGCGGCGTCGGGTTTGTGATTGGCATAAACGACCAATGGCTTCGGGCTTGTGCCAATCGTTGTTCGTCGGACTTTGCGATGAGTCGCGGATCTGGTGCGCCGTTTTCTATCCATGTAACGAAATCCTCGATAATCTCTTTTGGCAGAGGCGACTTCGGCGGCATTTCCAGCCCGTCGTAACGAAGCGCTGCAATGATCAGGCTCTTATCGACA
>JAKUOW010000393.1 GCA_022451045.1 Pirellulales bacterium
CTTGCTGTTAAATTTTTGACTGGTGTTCAGTCTGCGTTTCTTACCCATGGGTATCTCCTGTGTATGTAATAAATAGTTATCTTTTCAAAAAACGAAAAATCTCAAAAATTTGCCGGCGGTAATTTTTGGGGGATCGGTGTTTTCAAAAAAAACCCCCCAACCCAGATGGGAAGGGGGGAAAGTATTGAAACTTGTTTGTTTATTTAGCTAATGGTGGGGCCGTTTGCTGTCGCAGTAGAACCTCTCATAGCAATAATTCTCCATGCCGAACCGTTCCACATCAATTCAACCTGATCACCAACGTGCTCAAATGCAATCGTGTTATTGGACGAATCCACTGGATCAGCAATTGTAAGCGTTGCATCTCCACCGCCGTCTGCAATCATTTCGATTTTCTTCATCTGCCCTGCTACAGTGCCAGCAGCCAATGTGAGTGCTGCACCGCTGGCGCCGGTTGTTACGCGTGAGTGGTAGCATGCTACCGAAACAGCGTGTGCGCCGGTGTTGCTTTCACTAGCCGCATCAGGATAAACAGGTACAAAATACCCGCTAGCACCCAACTTGAGACTAGCACTAGCTCCTAGTGATAGTTCTCTCTTCAAATTCTCAATCAAAGCCTCCATTCTTGCGAGACCAATTCTTTTACTTCCCATGTTAAAAACCCTCCTTTTGTAATCGTGTCACCGCATTGCTGCGGCCGCATTTTAATATGCGTAATAACGTTGGAATGAACACCATAATGATGTTCGTACCTAAGTAGCATTTACATACACAAAAGCCCCCATCTTTCGATGGGGGCTTTGCATTTATTTGGACTGTAAAGTCTAAGTGTTACTATTAGCTAGTAGCGCCAGACTCTCCGCCCATGCCGCGAATAACGACCAACCCGTACATATCAGGGCGAACCATCTTCTTGGCATAACGAGTCATGACTCCCTTACGGGGCACGAAGTCCTCTGGTCCAAAGATGGTAGGCGTGACCTGCAGTGGGACATAAGGAGCGTATACATATCCACTTTCGAGGAATGATCCGCCTCTACGACCAACAAGGATCACGTTACGGGGGAAGTAGGGGTCAACGTGGACATCCCACTTCTTGCTCAGGGAACCAGCCTTGACAGCACCAACGGAGCCACGCTCGTCGTCATGAGAGACGGAAGCACGGAAGCCTGCGGTGAACTCAAGAATGTTCGCAGCTTCTGGGGAGCAAACTAAGAAGTTTGCGCCACCGCGAAGGGTCTTGCGATGGATCTGAGCAGATACGTCGTTAATGGTCTCGACAAGAGTCTCATACCATTCCGACACGGTACCGGTGAAGTCAGGGGCAGCAGAGCTAGCACCAACCTCAAGGCCGGTTTCACGGTTGAGGAACATACCCGGGGAACGTGCCCAGTAGTATGTTGCAGCAGTTGCACCGCGAACCAAGTCAGCAAGGATCTCGCGATCAATCTCAAGAGCAATTTGCTCGGAGAGAATGCTGGTAAGCTCGACCTCGGCGTCAAGGTTGTGATAGGCGTTAAGATCCTGTCCCAACTCTGGCGTCCACTTGGCCTTCAGCTTCTTGGTTTGTGCGGTAACAGCGATGCTGTCAACCTGAATGTCGATCTCAGGGATCGACGCCTCGTTCTCAAGTCCCCAAGGCGTAGCACCAACAACGGATCCGAGTGCATCGGAAGCGGTGAGTTGATCCTTCATTGGGAATCGAACAGTCATGACATCGGTACCGGTTCCAGCCTGTCCCGGGTTAGAACCCGAAGATGCGACGGTGGAGTGGACAACCGAAGCACTACCACTGGCAGTTGTACCACAAATTGTGAACAGAATACGCTCACTTG
>JAKUOW010000394.1 GCA_022451045.1 Pirellulales bacterium
ATCACACCTAGTGATGCTATTCAAATCATCAATGTGTTAAACGGCGGTCCACATTCTGCAGCATTTAGTCTGTTTTTGACTGATGTGAATAATGAACCAACATCAAACATTTCGGTGGATGAGGTTTTCTACATCAATCTTAGTGTAGAGGACATCTCCGCCGCTGAAGCTGGGGTCTTTGCGGCATATGTCGATCTTTACATTCCCGAAACACACTTGGAATATGCTGGGAATGCTGAATTCACTGCTCCCTATACAAATGCACCTTCAGGTACCGTCAATAACGGTGGTGAACTAGATGAATGGGGTGCCTTCGCCGGATTGGATAAAGTGGGATCCGGTTCAATTGTCGTATCACGCATCCCAGTACGCGCGATAGCTAGTGGATCGGCCTTACTTGTGCTCGAACCAGCTGACGAATCACCGTTTAATGATGTTCTAATATACGATCGGGCAACACCACTCGATGCTTTGGAAGTAGTGTACCGCAGCTTTGAATTCAACATTTTAGAGAATGCTGAAGGTGAATACATCAACGAACTTGCCATGAGTAACGGGAGCCATGTTCAAAGTGATTTATAGTCGCGAATTAGACTCAACGAAATTACATCACCGCGTCGCTCAGGTTGTATTAGCTATAATTATGTAAACCAACTGGGTGTGTAGCAATTGCCGAGGTCCAGCGGTGTAAATCCTAAGATAAAAGTGTAGAAATGCCGTTTCTTCTTTTTGCGATGTTGGCGGCAATCAGCGTACTGACTGGGATGCTCAATTACTACCGGGGTGGTAGTTTTCGAAAAGGATTAGCTATTGGATCTGTCATAGCATTAATTGTCGGTGCTGTTGCAATGGTAATGCTTCAAGCGGCCGCAAGCCATTGCTTAGCTACTATCTAAACGGACCGTCTATCGGTGAGATTTTTTAGTAACCCGCAATAATGAATTGCGCATCGCCTTGAAGATCGCGGACTATTTGATTGCCGGTGTCCAAACGGGATTTGCTTGAGCCTCGAAGTACCCCTGATTCGTTGGCCTTAACTTCCAAAGGTCGATTTGTTTGATCACCGTTGGGGCACCGATAGTGAAACCATGAATATTACCGTGTTCGTAGTATTTAGAATAAGACGTGATTAACGCCTGACGATTGTTAACGAATACTTCCACGACGTATTTGTCCACAAAAATCGTAATTTCAATATCTTTATGTTCCGGCAGGTGGGTTAAATCAAACGGCGCTTCCTTGTTTCCCAGTCGGACGGTTCCGGTTTCTGGACGGAAGATGAAAGGCAGTCCCTGCTCCTTGCCATCGGAGAATAGCGTAAAGCCAAAAAGCTTGCGTTCTGCTTCCTTACGATCGACAGTTATCTTTATTTCATAAGAGTAGCCATCCAGATCGGCCAGTTTGATTCCAACTGGACCACCGTGCGCGCGGATCTCAGCAGACGGCTTTGCGATTTTAATGTCTTGTAAACGGACGTGGTCATATCTAAGCGATTTCAATTCGTCGAGAGGTCTGATTCGCAGTATGCCGTCCGCAGGTAGGCTAAGTTCACGTGGTAATGATTGAATCGATTTGCGACTCATTTCTCCATCATTGCGATCCAGTGTGGCGCACCATGCCCACATGACTCGGCGGCCATCCGAGGTTAAGAGACTTTCTGGAGCAAACAGGTCCACTCGCCATGGAGGTTGCCCCCAAATGCTTTGGTTTTCTCGTCGCCAGTTCATTCTTCCGTGATATTCGGGCACGAACTGTTCTG
>JAKUOW010000395.1 GCA_022451045.1 Pirellulales bacterium
CAGATTGTTAGGACGGCAACGAGCATCGGTGGAAAAGAAGTTGAAATCAATACAATCTGTTTTGAGAGTAAGGCGGGAGAATTGATGATGCAGGATATAGCCAAGCAAACAGGAGGAAAATACAGATATGTACCAGCTCCATAACTTAACTTCATCCTTATATCAGCTTCTTAAATTCCAATTGCAATTGGTACTTACCACGTTGGCTATTTTGATTATGACTGCAAGTGCCACTCAATCGCAGCAGCGCCCCACCCAACCACAGCCGATTCCAAATCAATTCGGGAACGGATTTGGCGCTGGTGGGGTAAACCCGCAGGGTGGGCAAGGTGTTTTGCAAGCTCTCGGTTTTGGCCAGCAATTACCTCTTAATCCAGGCATCCCGGCACAAATTCCACAGCAGCCAGCACAAAACGGACTTAACCCACAGCCTGTATCAAATCCAGCGGCACCTCAAGTACCGCTTAACCCCGTACAACGCACTACACCGAATCAACAAGGTGTTCTGTCGGGCAATCCGATTCAAACGCAGCCAGGTCAGCCAATTGTTACGCCGTCTGCTTCACCGATTCGGGAGTTTATCAAGCAGCGAGCCGATGAGGTATTCGGAACCAAGACTGCTTCCACGACTACTGGGATTAACCAGTCTGGGATGCAGCAACAACTGAACGATCTCCGCGATGAAGTGAATCAGGGTAATTTATTCGATGGAGCTACTATGGATGACAACGTAGCGCGATTTATGGGAATCGAAGCAGAAGGGAAGAATATTTGCATTATTGCTGACTGTAGTGGCAGTATGGCTTGGGGCGTAAAACTACCTTTCGTAAAGCAACAGATTCTTGAGACAGTGAAAGCACTTAATAATGACCAGCGGTTTCAGGTTGTCTTTTTTCACACGCTTGCCATTCCTTATCCAAGATTTGGTTGGCGACATCCAAAGACGGATCTTCCAACACTGGAAGTCTGGCGCGGTCAGGGCTTACCGCTTGGAGGAACGTTACCAACCCCGGCATTCAACTATGTGTTTTCAAATCCCAATCCAAAACCGGATGCAATATTCTTTTTGACCGATGGCGAGTTTCCAACTCAGGTTGCACCATACATTGAAAGGCTTAACCTACGGGCGAAGATTCCTATTCATACGATTTGCTACTATAATCTCGCAGGTGAACGAATTATGCGATTTATCGCTAGCCGGTCGGGCGGACAATTTCATGCTGTTGGAGTACAAAACCAAGTTCCACAGCTAGCTGCGCCAAAGGTACCGTGATCAGTAATGCATAGATTGAATTGGTCTCTACTATCGCTATTCAGCATATGTCTGATTGGCATCTCATCATCCGTTTCGGCTCAGGACTTCCTGCGTCTGCGCGACGGTAAGACGTTGACGGGAATCAGTGTGAGAGCTGTGACGGTGGATGGTGTGTATTTAACTACTGATGCACGGATTTCCTGGGGACAGATTCAATCTGGTGGAGTTAATGCAGACCATCGTGAGAAGTTCGACAAATACCTAAAAGGTCTATCAGAACCACTTTACCTGATTGGACAGCGTCTCCGTGTGCGTGACGACTCATCGCTAACTAAAATTATAGGTCAAGTAGACGAGACTATCTCGCTCGAAAGCGGACCGACGGCAATGTTGATTCACACAG
>JAKUOW010000396.1 GCA_022451045.1 Pirellulales bacterium
AATAGGACATACTCATGGCTCTGAGGGGCTAATCTTTTACTATGCCGAGGTGCTTCCAGATTCCGGAAACACCGTCCGCCTCTACATTAGTTCAGAGGATGAACAGGGTAACTCGACAACCGCTCAAATAGATGGCTCCAGTGTACTGGCATACCTTGCAGGTGCCGACGAAGACTCCCGGTTATCACGGAAAATCACATTCACAGCAACCGCAGCAACTGATGACCCGACTGTAACCTTTTTGACAGCGGAAATCCCGAAGGATCTACGCGACACAAAGCAGCTCTCGCTTGTATGTCCAAAAATAGTACTTGGTGGCCAACGATCAAATTTCATCTTGTCAATAGACCGAGAACAGGATCCAACTGGTAACAAACCGGAGCCTAATCCAGAGAACGCCCCAGATGTCCTCGAAGATAGTGACTCCACATCAGCTCTTATACCTTGTGAGGATGAAGATGCTATTCCAAAAGCCTCGGAGAATTCACAGTAATGGCATTTGCACTATTGGCCACTGGCCCGGGCTACACATCCTTCTTCTCTGATTTCAATACAACTTTTTGGAGCGCTGTATTACGAATCGCTGAAGCCACCGTGGCCGCAGCCCCATTTCTTGTCGCAGGAGCCATCGCTGCCGGACTGATGAGAGGTCTCATTGGACCTGCACGGATGAGAAAGCTGCTGGGTGTCGGCCACTGGACGGGTCCATTTCGAGCCTGGGGACTTGGTGTGCTGCTTCCAATCTGTTCGTTGGGCGCACTGCCCGTTGCGCGAGAGCTTCAACGGTCCAAGATCCCTAGCGGTACGATTCTCAGCTTTGTTCTCGTGGCACCGGTATTAAATCCAGTATCGATTATTTACGGCCTAAGCCACATAGCTTTAAGCACACTAGGCTATTTCGCGATAGGAACGTTTATCGTATCCGTCGGCATTGGCATGCTTTGGAACCGATTGATATCAAGTAAACATGACGGCGAGGCACCCGACAAAGAATTGGTACCGAGAAACACAATGGCACGACTGTTGGTTGCCGGGGACACGACTGCAAAAAGCTATATTGGTCCGAGTTGTATCGACTGCCTGCTCGCCTTACTTGCCGTAGGTTTTTTGGGCGCATTTTTGCCATATGGCGTCCTCCAAACCGGTCTCACTCGACAGAATCCGTTCTCACCGATCATCATGGGAGCTGTTGCAATTCCTTGCTATGTAACTCCGACCGATGTAATGATGCATTTTGGTCACATCGTTCAGGATGGATATTCCCTAGGTGCTGCATTTGCTTTAATTATCCTTGGCGCTGGGGCGAATGTCGGGATTGCCAATTGGTTACGTCGCGAATACGGTGGGCGTGCCGTTTCCCTGTTCGTCGCATTACTAATCGGCTCGACACTTTTGATCGGCCTGACCGCTGATCGGACAATTGCTGACGGACATGCGACGGTCGCCGATCACACGCACGCCTTTGACTCGTTTACTCGATTGCATCAAATTGGAGCGAACCAGGCAAATGCAAGCTGGGTAACGAATCTTGTAACACAAAATATGCGCGCTG
>JAKUOW010000397.1 GCA_022451045.1 Pirellulales bacterium
ACTTGTGATCGCCTGCGGTGTGGTCATGATAGTTGGACCTTTGCTACCCGGGCAGACTTGGGATCAATGGTTATATCGAGGATTGGTGTTGTTGAGCCTCGCTTGTCCGTTCGCCGTTCTGATTAGGTCATCGACCGTTGTTACCCGAGCGATCGGTCAAGCAGCGGCAAACGGTTTCATTATTGGCTCGGCGTTGCATCTGGATCAGCTTAACAGGCTCAATGTGGTTGCTTTCGAAAAGGGGGGGTGTGTAACCTATCCGAACCTCAGCGTTGAAAGAGTGAGTTTGTTGGCAGGAGATATTGACGTTAACGAACTCATGAGTCTTGCGGTGAGCGTGGAGACTGGTGTGGAGCATCCGATCAGCGATGCGATTGTTAACTATGCTCGTGAGCATCAAATTCAGCCACGCACGTGCTCAGATCGCAAGGTCAGGGCAGGGATTGGCGTCGAGGGTGTGGTAGATGGTGACAAAATCTGGGTGGGGAATCTGAGGATTCCGCGTGAATATGGTATTTTGCACTCGGATCAAGAAGCCCTGATTGCGGCCATCGCCGAAGAGGGATACACACCAGTACTGATTGGCAGAGGCCCGGAAATTGTTGGTGTGATTGGTATATCGAATCCGGTTCGCGTAGGAATGGATGATTCGATGAAGCAATTAAAACGACTAGGGATTACTCATAGTATTTTGCTGTCGGGAGACCACTCAGTTGTAACAGATCAACTTGCAGAACAGCTTGGGTTTGATCGATCGACCACGGAGTTATTGGCCGAGGATAAGGTCGGACTGCTTCAATTAGTACGGAGTGATTTTGGCGGTGCAATTGCCATTGGGAATGGAATTATCGATGGGCCAGTTCTACAGGAGGCAGCGGTCGGGATTGCCATGAATGTCAGAAGTACGGATGCTGTGTCAAATGCTGAAATAGCCGTCTTACATAATGATGCAACAAAAGTTGCCGGTTTGTTGGGGCTTGCGAAACAGGTTCAAGCCAGCTTAAGCAAAGGCAATCTACTGGCAGTTCTTACCAAGTTAGGTCTGGCAGCGCTGGCGATTCTTGGTGTTGGATTCGTATGGCTAGCAATCCTTGCTGAGACGATCCTTGTATGTATGGCCGCCTACAGCGTGTCAAAATTCGAATTTCCGGCGTCGTCGACATAGTCTAAATATAGGACTTTCAATTGCACTAATGAAATGCCGCAAAAGTGCGACTAGAATCAAGTAGGGCGTAATACGTGCCAATCAGTTACAGTCTCTAAATGAGCACACCATATGAGCCAGACTCCGGACAAGCTTGACGTCGATTTCCACGTTCCATGTACACACCGATTGCGTTTCACAAATGACGTCTTCGGAGCAGATACCGATGTGTTACTTGATTTGCTTGAATCGAGTGATGGCAAGCCCGCGCGAGTTCAGTTTTGGATCGACCAGAATGTGGCTGGTGCGAATCCTGATTTGGTCACGAAAGTCAGGCGAATTGCTGACGCCAACCCGGACCGCATTAAGCGAGTTGGTTCTGTCCAGCAGG
>JAKUOW010000398.1 GCA_022451045.1 Pirellulales bacterium
TACTGCGCAACAGCCCTGCCTCGAGTGCATCCTCTGAACGGAACACACGGGCCGACATCGCCCATTCTAACGCCTTGCTAATGCCAACCAGGCGTGGCAGAAAATACGACGAGCAGCCTTCGGGAATAATGCCGCGTGCCGCGAACACGAACCCCATCTTGATGTTCGGTGCCGCTATGCGAATATCCGCGGCAAGGGTCATGGTGAGACCAACTCCGACGGCAGGCCCGTTGAATGCCACGATGACGGGTTTTAAACAGCGAAAGAGACGTCTCGAGGCAGCACCACCGCTGTCGCCGAGCTCATCCAGATTCGGATGATCTTCCGAATTTCAAATGTCGTTTTCCCCGACCCCTCGGAAAGATCTGCTCCTGCGCAAAACCCGCGACCAGCACCGGTGATGACGATGGCACCAATACCGTCGTCGGCATCGGCATGGTCAAACGCGGTGAGCAAATCGTTGAGCATTTGAAGAGTCCACGCATTGAGTCGATCCGGCCTGTTCAAGGTGATGGTTAATATTTCGTCTTTGACTTCATACAGAATGGTTTCAAATTTCATAATGTTTCCTTAATAATTTAATTAACGTAACTGGGCAGGCCGTCATGACACTGTCCAGGTAGATCAACGCAGGACCGGTTCATCACCGATAGGTCAAAAATCCCTCACCGGATTTCGATGCCAGCGACTGGATGAACAAATGATCGTTAAAGCTGGACAACGACATCTTTTCACCGCTATACAGAAGCCGAGTCACCGAACAATTCATGAGTGGCTCGTAAAAATTGTAAACTTGATTTCCTGTTACGCCGAGTACATGGGCCACGACCGTGGCGATAGTTCCGCCCGAAGTAAACACCCCCACAGTCTTGCCGGAGCCCTCATTCGCTACGATCTCTGCCAGTGCGCGATGTACATTGCCGGAATACTCGGCCCAGCTTTGTAAATTGGGATAGTCTTTATCGGACGTGACCCAGTGTTTGAATACGATTTCGAGTGCTTTCTGATAATCTTTCGACGAGTGTTTTCCTTCCTTTACAAAATATTCAAGGTTTGATGAGGTCTCGACCAGTTGCGGCACAAGATGCTCGAAAACTTTGTCGATTTCGATTTCGTTAAGACGCTGATCAATCTCGTGGTGCACATTGTCGGGCTGCAATCCGAGCACAATTTTTGCCGTCCTTCGCTGCCGTTCCAGCTCACCGCTGTACACTGCATCAAAATGGATGGCGCAGTCCCGAAAATACTCTCCGAGCGCTCCGGCTTGACGACAACCCAGTGGAGATAAACGATCGTAGTCGGACGTACCAAATGATGCCTGTGCGTGCCGTATCAGATAAAGCTCTGCCATAAAACGATAATGGTTTTAAATTTCATAAGATTTTCCTAAAATTTAAAGGGGTTGATCCTTCTCTTTGCTCGAGTAATATCGAATCGAGACAGTTTGCCTCCAGCCATTCACGGGTTCAATCACAGGGTCGAGTTGATAAGCTACTAAACGAAT